>DATLHN010000706.1:0-4111 GCA_035539875.1 Armatimonadaceae bacterium | reverse complement strand
GCGCCGGACATGGGAACCCTCCTACGCTGCTTAGAAGACGACGTAGCCGCGGCGCGCGCCGACGGTGACCGCCTCGGTGCGGCTGGTCGCGTCGAGCTTGCCCAGTATCTGGGCGACGTGGAACTTGACCGTGTGCAGGCTGATGCCGAGCCGGGTGGCGATGATCTTGTTCGGCAGACCCTCGGCCATGAGCTGCAGCACCTCGACCTCGCGCGCGGTCAGCGCCTCGCCCGGCGGCAGGTCGGCGGGATCGGGCGGCGCGGGCCGGGCATCCGCCTCCGCCGGGAAGGGGAGACTGCGGTCCAGTACCACCAGGCCCGCGGCGGCGGCGCGGACCGCGCCGGTGATCTGCGGGCCGTCGGCCTCAGAACGCAGAAGGTAGCCCCAGCCCGGGAGGGCGGCACGGGAAACGCGCGGCAGTTCGGCGTCGGGGAGGTCGCCCAAGACTACCAGGGCGACCTCCCCGGGCGTCCCTTCGAGGGCGGCGAGCGTTCGCGTCAGCGCCGCGTTATCCCGGTCGCCGGAGGTGTCGAGGAGGAGCACGTGCGGACGCTGGCCGCGCAGGAGGCGGGTCAACTCCTCGCGCCCGCCCTCCACGCCGCCGAGTGCGCGGACGCCGGGCTCCTCCGCGAGCAGAGCGTGCAGGCCCGCCCGCACCGTGGCGTATCCGGCGGCGATCAGCACGCTTACGGACCGGGCGTCGCCGCCAGCAGCGTCGCCGCCCGTGGGGCGTTCATCCATCATGCGCGGATTGTACCGGACGGGGGCGGCGACGCCTACCGCAGCCGCCTCTGCGCCGCCGCCGCAGCCCGCATCTCGGGGCGGATGAGGACGGAGAAGAGGATGACCAGCGACGTCGCGATCCAGAGGGTGGCCCAGACCACGGCCGGGATAAGGGTCGCGTTCTGCATGTTCATCGCGTCCGTCTGCGCCCCGGTGCCGAGCGAGAGGCCGAAGAGCGTCCGCAGGTCGAACAGAGCGTTCAGGATGCACTGGACCCCGATGAACGCCGCCGCCCAGGACGCCTGCCGCGCCGGAAGCTTCACGCCCGCACCCACCAGGAGCGCGGTCAAGGCGACGCCCCAGGCGAAGCCGAAGACGTTGCGCGTGGTCAGCGTCATCAGGCCCACGAGCGCGCCCGTGATCAGGAGCAGCATACCCGGGCGCACGCCGCGCCGCAGGCCCGCTATCAGCAGCGCGCCGTACAGCGTCGCGCCGACGTATCCCGCCGAGGAGATGACAAAGCCCAGCCCGCCCCGCGTGTGGGTGACCCCCGAGCCGTCCGCGAAGATGCGCATCTGGTCCAGGCTGCCGCCGGTCAGGATCGCGGCGAGCGCGTGTCCGCCCTCGTGGAGGAACGTCACCAGCAGGCGTATCGGATACGTCAGGAAAGACACGTACGGGATCAGGCTCAGCACTACGGTCACGGCGACCGCTGCGAGGACCGTCTTGAGGAAGTCCGCGCGCCGGGCGTCGCTGACGCCGGGCAGGGGGGTGTACGGGCGGATGCTGCTCATGGTATCTCCTATACGGGTTCTTTCCCGATTATGACACCGATCCGACACGCGCGGAAGGAGAATTGTTACCGTGATCGCTCTGGCCCGCTACGCGATGCGAACCCGCTTCGAGATCGTCCTCGCCGACGAGAACCGGGACGAGGCGGACCTGCGCGCGGCGGGCGAGGAGGCGCTGGACGAGATCGAGCGCGCCGAGACCCTGCTCAGCATCTACCGCCCGGAGGCCGTGCTTTACGCGGTGAACGCGCAGGCTGCTGACCACCCCGTGGCCGTGGACGGGGTGACTTTCGACTTCCTTGTCCGCGCCTATGACCTCTGCCGCAAAACGGGCGGGGCCTTCGACCCGACCGCGCGCCCGCTGCTCGACCTCTGGAGCGAAACCGCCGCGGCCGACGGGAGTATCCCCGCCGACGCCGAGATAGAGGCGGCGCGCGCCGTCGTCGGGATGGAGCGCCTGGTACGCCTGGACGCGGAGGCGCAGACGGTGGCGTTCGCCGCGCCGGGCGTCCGCCTGGACCCGGGGGCCATAGGAAAGGGGTGGGCGCTCGACCGCGCGTACGACTTGCTCGCGGAGTCGGGCGTGCGCCGCGCGCTGCTGCACGGCGGCACCTCCTCCGCCCGCGCCCTAGGGACGCCGCCGGGCGCGGACGGCTGGCGCGTCGCCCTCCAGCACCCGACCGACCCGGACGCCCGCCTCGCCGAAATCCCGCTCAAAGGCGGCGACGCGCTCGGCGTTTCGGCAGTGCACGGGAGGACGTTTTACGCGGCGGGCAGAGCCTTCGGCCACGTGCTGGACCCGCGCACGGGGCATCCGGTGACGGACACCCTGCTGGCCGCGGTCGTCGCGCGTGACGCCACCGAGGCGGACGCACTCTCTACCGCCGCGCTGGTACTCGGCGGCGCGGGCACGCTCTCCGCGCGCTGGCTCGCGGTGGCCGCGACGGGCGAGGTGAGCGGATCGCTCGCGGCTTCGTGAGCGGCTCTCAGCGCACGGGGTGGCGGTGGGAGAAGATCGTCAGGCCGATCCAGCCGAGGAGCAAGACCGTGAAGCCGTAGCGGAAGAGCGCCTGGCTGAACGGCTGGCAGAGCGAGACGATCCCGACCAGGATCAGGACGATCGAGACGAACTCCGCCATCTGCGCGAAACGCCCCCTAAGCATGGAGCGACTCCTCCCAGGCGTCGTCGCCCGCGGCCGTGGGCCACAGGCCCAGCATCTGCCGGAGCAGCGCCACCTGCCCGAAGTGGTAGTTGTTGTGCTGGGTCAGGCGCAGGATCTGCTCGCCCACGGTGAAACCGCTCTCCAGCAGGCGCGACAACTCCGCCTCGCCCGTTTCCGCCAGGGACCAGGCCAGTTCCTGGCCGCTCACGAACTGCTCGAACAGAGGACCCCACTCCTCGGGCGTGACGCGCGGCCAATCGGCGTTCTTGCCCTCGGCCGGGCGCGGCCCCTCGCGCCCCTCGATCAGGGCGAGCCACAACTCCTGCCAGAAGACCACGTGCGCGAGAACGTCCGCGATGGAGTAGGGCGAGCCGGGGGGCACTTCGAGCGCCTGCTCGGGCGAAAGGTCCGAGAGCAGGTTCGCGGGCGGCTGGTACTCCTCGCCGAGGGAGTGGATGCGCACCGCGGCGGCGGGGCCAAACTGGGAAAGGGATTCGCGGTTCATCGTCCCGAAATCGCCTCCTCGGTCGCCGCGTCGAAGAGGTGCGCGCGGGACTGGTCGATGCGCGCGAAGAGCGTCTCGCCCTTCGACGCCGCGAACGTCGGCGGCGTGCGCGCCTTGACGACGTGCCCGGCGATGCGCAGCGAGATGATCTTCTCAGACCCGAGCGGCTCGACCACGTAGACGTCGGCCGGGATGAAATCGGGCTTGGGCTCGCGCGCCAGCGCGATGTCCTCGGGGCGGACGCCGAGGAGCAGGTCCTTGCCCGCGGGCGCGTTCCCGAACCGCTCCCGCGCCTCGGGCGCGATTCCCACCACCGCGACCTCTCCGCCGTCCTCGGAGGGGAAGATGTTGAGCAGGTCGCCCGCCCGGTGGCAGGGTAGGAAGTTCATGGACGGCGAGCCGATGAACCCGGCCACGAACGTGTTGCGCGGGTAGTCGTACACCTCGGTCGGCGTCCCGACCTGCTGGAGGAGGCCGCCGTACATGATCGCGATCTTGTCGCCCATGCTCATCGCCTCCAACTGGTCGTGGGTGACGTAGATCGTGGTCGCGCCGAGGTCGCTCTGGAGCCGCTTGATCTCCGCGCGCATCTCCGTGCGCAGCTTGGCGTCGAGCGCGGAGAGCGGCTCGTCCATCAGGAATACCTTGGGACGCCGGACGATCGCGCGCCCGATGGTGACGCGCTGCATCTCACCCCCGGAGAGCTTATTCGGCCGGCGGTCCAGCAGCCTCTCGATGTGCAGCGACTTCGCCGCCGCCGCCACGCGCTCGTCAATGACGCTCTGCGGGGAGCGGACGGCCCGCAAGGGAAACGCCAGATTCTCGCGCACGGTCATGTGCGGGTAGAGCGAGAACGACTGGAAGACGAAGGCGATGTCCCGGTCGGCGGGCGCGAGGTTCGTGACCGGCTTCTCGCCGATGAGTATTTC
>DATLHN010000705.1:0-4889 GCA_035539875.1 Armatimonadaceae bacterium | reverse complement strand
GGCGCGTCGTGGCCGTGCTTGCGCATGACGGTCTGCACCGCCTCGCCCAGCACCTCCCAGGCGTTGTCGAGGTCCGCCGCGAGCGCCTTCTCGTTCACGCTCAACTTGCGCAGGCCGCGCAGGGTAGCGACTACGGCGAGGTACGAGTGCCCGATCGCGGAGCCGATGTTGCGCAGGGCGGAAGAGTCGGAAAGGTCGCGCTGGAGGCGGGAGACCGCGAGTTTGCCCGCCAGGTGCTCCAGCAGCGCGGTGCTGACCCCGAGGTTCGCCTCGCCGTTCTCGAAGTCGATCGGGTTGACCTTGTGCGGCATGGTCGAGGAGCCGACCTCGCCCGCGACCGGCTTCTGCTTGAAGTAGCCGAGCGAGATGTAGGTCCACATGTCCCGGTCGAAGTCGAGGGTGATGTTGTTGAAGCGGACGATCGCGTGGAAGACCTCGGCCACGTAGTCGTGCGGCTCGATCTGGGTCGTCATGGGGTTGTAGGTCAGCCCCAGGTTGTCCACGAACCGGCGCGAGATCTCGGGCCAGGGCACGTTCGGGTAGGCGGCGGTGTGGGCGTTGAAGTTGCCCACCGCGCCGTTCATCTTCCCAAGGTACTCCTGCCGCCGGACCTGCTTCAGGACGCGCTCCCAGCGGTGCCCGAAGACGGCCATCTCCTTGCCGACGGTGGTGGGCGAGGCGGGCTGCCCGTGGGTGCGGGCGAGCATCGGGGTCGCGCCGTACTCCTTCGCCAGGAACTCGACGGCGTTGGTCAGTTCGTCGGCGCGGGGCAGCCAGACGTTCTCGATGCCCTCCTTGAGCATGAGGGCGTAGGCGAGGTTGTTGATGTCCTCGGAGGTGCAGGCGAAGTGGACCCACTCGCGCACGTCGGCGAGGCTGGTCTGCGCGAGCTGCTCCTTGATGTAGTACTCGACCGCCTTGACGTCGTGGTTGGTGGTGCGCTCGATCTCCTTGACGCGCGCGCCGCCCTCCTCGTCGAAGGTGCGGGCGAGCCGCTCCAGGTAGGCGGCCTCGTCCACGGTCAGCGGGCGGACCTCGGGCAGGGCATCGGACTCGGCGAGGGCGCGCAGCCAGCGCACCTCCACCAGCACCCGGTACTTGACGAGCGCGTACTCGGAGAAGTAGTCGGCGAGGGGGGCGACGGCGGTCTCGTAGCGGCCGTCGAGGGCGGTGATGGCTTTCAAGGACATGTCAGGGCAGGCTCCGGGCGGTTTCCGGGCACATTGTACCGGACTTTCGCTGCGCCCCGCCCGCCCCGGCGCACCGCGCCCTGGATCAGTAGTGGCCGGAGCCGCCCCCGGCGATGTGCGGCAGGCGCTCCTCCACCCACTGGGCGGCGCGCGGCGGCAGGTTCCCGGCGTACGGACGGGCGAGCGTGCCGATGAAGAGGATGTCCGCCGCGTCCGCCGCGCCGCCGTCCGACGCCGCGTCGCGAATGTCCGTCAGCGCGGTCGTCACCGGCACGTGCGACTCGACCGCGAACACGCCGTCGGCGATCCGGAGCGTCTCGAACGAATGCTGCACGTAGTGCTCCGCCGCCTGCTGCCGCGCCGCGTTCGCCATGCGGATGGTCACGAGAAAAACGGATGCCGCCATGGATTGCTCCTCCCCGGCGGGCAGGTTCGCTCCGCCGTACCTTCCCCGAAGGACGGATCAGACGCCGTGGGCGCGGTGGCCGATGTCGGAGCGGTAAAACGCCCCGTCGTAGGAGATGCGGCTCACCGCGGCATAGCACCGCTCGCGCGCCTCCGGGAACGTCTCGCCGGTCGCCGTCACGCCGAGGACGCGCCCGCCGTCGGTCAGCACCTCGCCGTTCTCGCCCGCCTTCGTCCCCGCGTGGAAGACGGCTATCGCGTCCAGGTTTGCCGCGGCGTCCAGGCCGTGGATGACCTTGCCGGTCTCATAGTCGCCGGGATATCCCCCCGATGCCATGACGACGCAGACCGCCGAGCGCTTCGCGAACCGGACCGGTACCTTCTCCAGTTCAACGTCCGCCGCGGCAGTCAGGATGTCCGCCAGGTCGGACTCCAGCAGCGGCAGCACCACCTGCGTCTCGGGGTCTCCGAAGCGGCAGTTGAACTCCAGGCACTTCGGGCCGTCGGCGGTGAGCATCACGCCGGCGTACAGCACGCCCTTGTACGGAATGCCCGTCTCCCGCACGGCGTCGACGGCCGGGGCGATGATCGTCTTCACCACCTCATTCACCACCGACTCCGGCGCGACCGGCACGGGCGCGTACGCCCCCATTCCGCCCGTGTTAGGGCCCGCGTCGCCGTCGAAGGCGCGCTTGTGGTCCTGCACGGCGATCATGGGCGCGACCGTGTCGCCGTCCACGAACGCCATGACGCTCGCCTCCTCGCCTTCCAGGCACTCCTCGATGACCACGCGATCCCCGGACGCCCCGAAGACCCGCTCCTCCATCATCGCGCGGATGGCGGCGTCCGCCTCCGGGAAATCGCGCGCGATGACCACGCCCTTGCCCGCCGCCGCGCCGTCCGCCTTGACCACGAGGGGGAACAGCTGCGCCCGCAGGTAGTCGCGCGCCTGCGCGGCGTCGTCGAAGACGGCGAAGGCGGCGGTCGGTATGTTGCCGCGGCGCATGATCTCCTTGGCGTACGCCTTGGAGCCTTCCAGAAGCGCGGGCTCACGCGACGGGCCGAAGATGCGCAGGCCGCGCGCCTCGAACGCATCCACGATGCCGTCGATCAGCGGCTTTTCGGGGCCGACGACCGTCAGGTCCACCTTCTGGTGTTCGGCGAACAGGCGCAACGCGTCGATGTCGTCCGCCCGGATAGGGACGTTCTCGGCGACCTGCGCCGTGCCCGCGTTCCCGGGGGCGCAGTATATCTTGTGAACGTCCCGGCTGCGCGCCAGCTTCCAGCACAGGGCGTGCTCGCGCCCGCCGCCTCCGACGACCAGAATCTTCAAAACGGGTTATCCTCGCGGTACTCGGCCAGGTTGTCGAACCGGGCGAACTTTGGCATGAAGGCGAGCTTGACGGTCCCGGTAGGCCCGTTTCGCTGCTTCGCGATGATGACCTCCGCCTCCTCGGTCTCATACTCGCCCGGACGCCGGTTCTCCTCCTTTTGCGCCTCCTCGTCCTGGGAGACGGACTGCTTGCGCTCGTAGTAGGCGGGACGATAGATGAACGCGACCACGTCCGCCTCCGCTTCGATGGCGCCACTGTTATGGACCACGATGCCGTCCGCGATGAAATTTCCCGTCTCCGGCACACAGATGTCAAACGTCTCCTGTTCGCCCGCCGGTTCGACCGAGCGGACACGCTCCCAGAGTAGATCGGACTCTGCCCAGACCCGCAACTCCTCGTCGCCAAGCTTCTCCGCCCACAGGTAACAGGTATCCCGGCGAGGGCGCTTGCGTTGATCCTTCCAGTACAAACGTCCCTGCGCCCGTTCGGGGAGTTTCCGTCCCTGCTGGCGCAGGTGCTGCGTCCTCTCTGCCATCAGCCGTGAGATAGATCCGGGCAGGCAGAAAACACCCGGGTTTGTAGACCCTTTGGGCTGCTCAGCCAGGAAGGCGGCAAGCATCTTTCCCTTGCGCCCGACTGGTTTCACGGCTTCCGCGAACTGGCGCAGGTTCGCGTCCATCGGGTTGACGGCGATTCGGTAGATCGGGCGATGAATGCCGTCCTTCCGCTGCGCGTTCTCGACCGTCGCCACCACCCCGAGCCGCGCCAGCAGATGCTGAACGTCCAGGGCCAGCCCGTGACTCACCGTGTCAAAATGCACATCGTAACGCCCGTCGGACTTACGGCGTTTGACGCAGCCGTCCGTAGCAAGGTAACCGGCAAGGAAGTTCACAGCGCCAATTGCCCCCGCCTCGAACACCCAGTCCGGCACCCGCTTGTCATGGCATAGTTGACCGAGGACGTCCACTTCGCTCCGTAGCCAGTGGATCAAGGGGTTCCCGCCGGGCTTCCCATACCGCCCCTCTTTGTGGTGGAAGACGAAATCCACCTCCCAGCACGTCTGCTTGAAGCACGTTGTACTTTCGTTGAAGAACACCCCGGGGAAGTGCCGTGCGGCGATGTCTTTGGCATCCGCATAGACTTCCTGATCGGCGGAGATGAACGACACCGTCCGGTGCTTGCCGTAGTGTCCGTCTCCCACCAGGTAGCCGAGAAAACGACACAGGTCGGCGCGGCCCGGCTTCTCCGTTCCGTGCGTGGGCAGACGCAGCGGCGTCGCCACGAGGTCATCCGCTCCCAATTCGGCGAGCGGCTTATAGCCGTCCTGCGTCAGGAAGGGGTGGTTGTCGGTACACTCGATAACGCGCCCGGTCTCCGTCGTGACCCGAAAGACAGGCTTTCGTCCCTTGCGCCACAGATGTGAGACGACGGCGCTCAGCACCTTCTGATCCGTCCCTACCGCCAGCACCCTGTCTCCGGGGCGGACATCCGCGATGCGCACCCGTTTTCCGGTGTTCGCGCAGATGAGGCCCGTGTCGCCCGTGACGCACTCACGCAGGTCCGAGAGCATGGGGCGCTTGTCCTCGCGGCGCTCGACGGCGCGGGAGAGCTGGGAGAGGGCGATGACGGGGACGCGCATCTCGCGGGCGAGGCCCTTGAGGCCGCGCGCGATCTCGGTGATCTCCTGGTTGCGGTTCTCGGAGTTCTTGCTGCTGCCCCGCATGAGCTGGAGGTAGTCCACGATCACCAGGTCGAGGCCGCCGTGCTCGGCGCGCAGGCGGCGGCACTTGGCGCGCATCTCCAGCGCGCTCATGTCGGTGGTGTCGTCGATGAGGACGTTCGCGTCCCAGAGCCGCTGGACCGAGTCCGCCAGCCGCGTCCAGTCGTCGTCCTGGAGGTAGCCCGTGCGCAGGCGGTGGGCGTCCACCCGCGCCTCGCTGCACATCATGCGCTGGACCAG
>DATLHN010000704.1:0-3504 GCA_035539875.1 Armatimonadaceae bacterium | reverse complement strand
TTAGGCCCCCTTGCCCGGCGCGCGTGTCAGGGGACGGCGACGCCGGTGTTCGTGATCCGGACCTTGTCGAGGGGAGCGCCGAGGAGTTTTTCGAGCCCCTCCCGCGCCATGCGTCGCCCGGCGTCGGCGGCCTGCTCGTTTTCGGCGTTGACGCCGTGAAGGTACGCGTTGAAGTTGACGCCGACGAGGATGGCGAGCAGCTCGGTCGCCTCCTGCTTCTGGGCGTCGGTCATGGCGCGGACCTGGGGGTTGTCGCGCAGCAGCGCCCGGAACTGGTCGTAGACCGCCCGCTCCTGGTAGGCAGTGACCTGGAGCGTCCGCTTCTCGCCGAGGATAGCGATCCGGTCGAAGCCGTCGATCGCGCGCCGCGCCCGCGGGTCCTTGTCGATGGGGAGGTCCACGAGGTCGTGGGCGATCTGGTAGTTGTTGACGACGAAGTATTCGAACGCGTAGGCGAGGTCGTTGGCGGGGAAGCCGTCCTTTCGCGCCGTCTGCCGGTACAGCTGGAGGAACGAGGCGAACGCCTTCTCGGCCTCCGCCGGGTTCGCAGTCTTCTTCGCCAGGGTCTTCGCCAGCGACCGGGCCGCGCTTTCCTTGTAGACCGTGGGGTCCGCCGCCGCCGGGGCCGCCTTCTTCTTCGCGCCCCCGGGTGCCGCCTTCCCGCCCTTTTTCGCGCCCTTGCCGAGCAGGGAGTTGCCGACGACGCCGTTGAAGACGCGCATCGAGTAGATCTGGTTGTTCGTGTACCACTGCCCGGGGTTGGACATGATCTGCGCTCCGGCGGCGGGCGCGGTGGCGGACAGACCCAGCAGGGTGACGCATGCGGCGGAGGCGGCGAGGCGACGCGGGGTGGGGCTCATGGCGCGGAAACTCCTTGCGGCGTGGTCACTACCCGGATCATACCCGCCCGGGGCGAAACAAATAGTTTCCGCCCGGGGCAAACATAAGTTACCCTGTAGGCATCGGCGGGGAGGACAATCGGGCGTGGTGGTTGTGTTGACAGCATCGCGCTTTATACCGCCGAACGAGAAAGGGGGCCGGGAGCCATGCTGCGGATGACGGGGGAGCAGATCGTCGCCATCGTCGGGCACCTGCCCGCGATCCTCGCCTCGGTGGCGGCGCTGGTCGCCGCGCTCCGGGCGAACCGGGCCGCGCAGGCGGCGAAGGACGAGGCGTCGCAGGCGACGGTCAAGGCGGAGCGGGCGGCGCGCGAGCAGGTCAACTTCGCGCTGCGCGACGCCGCCCGGCGCGGGGGAGTACCGACGGCGACGGACGCCGTGGCGAAGGGGAAGGGGTAGCGAGCACGCATGTCAACGGAAGGAACGGAGTCGATCGTCTTCGCCGCCCGGCTCGGGTCGGGCGAGTCGGGGTCGGCGGGGCTGGCGTTCGCGGAGATACAGAAGCGGCCCGCGCTGCTGTTCCGGGCGGGGGAGTACCCGGACAAGGGCGTTTCGATCACGCCCGCCGACCTCGACGCGGTCGTCGCGCGGTTCCACGCCGCGGCGGCGCGGGGCGAGCGGTGCGCGGTCAAGGTCGAGCACGTGGACACGCCGCTGGACCCGCTCGGGGACGTCCTCGGCGTCTACCACGACGGCAGCGGCAGCCTCTACGGGATGCTCGGGTTCAGCGCCGGGATCGCGGCGCACCTGGAGGCGCGGCGGGTGCAGGACGTCAGCGTGGCGCTGCTGCGCCTGCCGGAAGAAGAGGGCGGGGGATTCGCCCTTAAGGAGGTGAGCGTCGTCTTCTCCGCCCGGGTGCCGGGCGCGGGGTTCCTGTCGGCGGAGCAGGTGAGCGCGAAGCTCGCCGAGTTCAAGGCGGCGGGCAAGGTGACGCCCGCGATGGAGCCGCACGCGGCGGCGCTGCTGGCCGCGCCGGGCGTGGTGACGTTCTCGGACGGCAGCCAGCTCCCGGTCCAGGCGGAGGTGCTGGCGTTGCTTTCGGCGCTGCCGGTGGTGCAGCCGCGCGGCGGCGGCATCGGCGGGGGCGTCGTGCCGACGGAGTTCAAGGCCCCCGGATCGGCGGGCAGGGCGGCGGCGGCGCTCGCCCCGGAGGTGGAGCGAATGGTGGCGGGGCTGGGCGCGGACCCGGCGAAGATCGCGGCGACACTGGTGCGGACGAACGGAAAGGGGTGGTGACGGGTTGAGGAGTTTCGTACTGGCGGGGCGGGCGGGCGTGCTCGCCCTCGCGATGGCGGCGCTGAGCGCGGCGGCGGACCGGCAGATGAAGGACGGAAAGCTAACGACCTACCCGGTGGAGGCCGGGGACACGGTCTACAAGGGGGCGCTGGTGATGACCGACGCCGACGGCTACCTGAAGGCGGGCGCGGACACGGCGGCCCACGTTTTCGCGGGGATCGCCGACGAGACGGTGAGCAACGCGTCCGGCGCGGACGGCGACGCGTCGTGCCGGGTACGCCTGACGGGAATCTACCTGTTCGCGATGGCGGGGGCGACGCAGGCGGCGGTCGGGAAGAAGTGCTACGTCGCCGACGACAACACGGTGGCGCTGGCGGCCACGACCGCGAACGACGTCTGGTGCGGCGACGTCGTCGCGCTGGAGAGCGCGGCGTCGGTGTGGGTGCGGATCGACCGGGCGATAGGGGGTTAGACGCATGGCGGTTACGGTGACGAGTGACATGGTGCGGGCGCTGAACGCGACGGTGAAGAGCGTCTACGCGGAGTTCGGGCAGGGGACGGCGCAGACGTGGCAGACGCTGGCCACCCTGGTCCCGAGCACGCAGGGCAGCGAGAACTACGCGTGGCTCGGGGAGCTTCCGGTGCTGCGCGAGTTCCTGGACGAGCGCGTGATCCAGGGGCTGAAAGAGTACGGCTTCACGATTACGAACCGGACGTGGGAGGCGACGATAGGCGTCAAGCGGGCGGCGCTGGAGGACGAGCAGACCGGGCAGCTGCGCCTCCGGATCCAGCAGCTCGCGGAGGCGGCGCAGGCGCATTACGACCGGCTCGTCTTCGACCTGATCGCGGGCGGCGAGACGGGGATCGCCTACGACGGGGACACGTTCTTCTCCGACGGGCACGGCAACGTCGGCAGCGCGGCGCTCTCCGCAGACGCGGTCGGCGAGGCGATCGGGGCGATGATGGGCACGGTCCACGCAAGCGGAGAGCCGATGGCAGTGCGCCCGTCGGTGCTGGTCGTCCCGCCCGCGCTCTGGATGAAGGGCGGCCAGATCCTCCACAGCGCCTTCTGGCCCGACGCGACCGGGGCGGGGGCGCACGCGCGAAACCCGCTCCAGGGGATGCTGGACCTGGTGGTCGCGCCGCGGCTGGCGACGGACACCGAGTGGTACCTGTTCGACTGCACGCACCCGGTGAAGCCGTTCCTGCTGCAGCAGCGGATCGCCCCCGAGCTGGAGGCGCTGGAGGGCGAGAGCGAGGGCGGCTTCCTGCGCGACGAGTTCCTGTACGGCGTGCGGACGCGCGACAACGCCGGCTACGGCCTGTGGCAGTACGCGTACAAGTCGAGCGGGGCGGGGTAGGGAGGCGC
>DATLHN010000703.1:0-3462 GCA_035539875.1 Armatimonadaceae bacterium | reverse complement strand
GGAGACGACCTCGCCCTGCTCGGTGAAGCGGATGCGGCCGTCGAACGACCCGGCGGGCTGCGAGAGGATGGCGCGATTGGCGCGCCCGCCGCCGCGCCCGACCGTGCCGCCGCGTCCGTGGAAGAAGCGCAGCCCGACGCCCGCCTCGCGGAAGGCGGCGGAGAGGCGCGCCTGGGTGTCGTGGAGTGCCCAGTTGGCCGCGAGGAACCCTCCGTCCTTGCTGGAGTCGGAGTAGCCTAGCATGATCTCCTGGAAGTCGCCGCGCGCCTTGATCTGGCGGCGGTACTCCTCGCTGGCGAAGAGGTCGCGCATCAGCGCGTCGCAGTGGGCCAGGTCGTCGATGGTCTCGAACAGCGGGACGATGTCCAGCTCGCTCTCCCAGACGCCGCCCCGCCAGCGGGCGAGGCCCGCGTCGCGGGCGAGCAGGAGCGGTTCCAGGACGTCGGACACCTCGTGCGTCATGCTGATGACGTAGGCGACGACCGACTGGTCCGAAAGGTGGCGGCGGGCGCTGCGGACGACGTCGAAGACGCGCAGGACGTTCTGCGTCTCGGCCGACACGGCGGCGTCGCGGGGCAGGAGCGGGCGCGGGTTGCGCAGCTCGCGCGCGAGCAGGGCGACCTTCTCCTCCTCGGGCAGGTCGCGGTACAGCGTGCCCTCGGGCAGGACGCCGGAGACAGTGAATACCTCCTCGAGGGCGCGGGCGTGCTCGTCGCTGTGCTGGCGGATGTCGAGCGCGGCGAGGTGGAAGCCGAAGGTGCGCGCCTGGACGATCAGCGCGGCGACGGGGCCGGTGTCGGCGAGCTGCGCGGCGCGGCTGCGCCGGAGGGCGTCCGCGATCAGTTCCAGGTCGTCCACGAACTCCTGCGCGTCGGCGTAGGCGTGCGTCTCTTCGGCCGTGGGCAGGTCGTACTCGGCGTCCGGCGCGGCGAGGTCGAGCAGTGCGCGCTGGGCGGCCTCCAGGCGTTCCTGCACGAAGAGCAGCTTGAGAACGTAGGGCTCGGCGGCGTAGCGGCGCTGCCGCTCCTCGGGAAGGGGAACGGCGGCCCGGTCCTTTTCGAGCGATGCGAGGAGCGCGCTGTCGGGATCGACCCGCTTGAGGCCGAGGGTCAGTTCGCGCCGGAGCGTGTCGACCCGCCCGGCGTAGAACTCCAGCACCACGCGGCGGTGCTCCAGCAGGGTGCGCCAGGTCACTTCCGGGGTGACGTTCGGGTTGCCGTCCCGGTCCCCGCCGACCCAGGAGCGGTAGGTGACGAAGGGGGGCAATTTGAAGGCGACGTCGGGGTAGGAGGCGGCGAGGGCGGCGCGCAGGTCGGCGTGCAGCCAGGCGACCATGTCCAGGATGCTGCGGTCGAAGAAGTAGAGGGCGTTGCGCGCCTCCTCGGGCACCGTGATCGGGCTGGCGCGCAGTTCGTCGGTCTGCCACAGCTCGATCAGGGCGCGGCGCAGACTTGCCTCGGCGGCCCCGCGGTCGGAGAGTGGCTGGTCGAGCAGCGGCGCGCCGACGGGCAGGGCGCGGTCGGCGAGACCGCGCGCGATGTCGTTGAGCTTGTCGAGGACGGCGCGGCGGCGGGCCTCGGTGGGGTGCGCGGTGAGCGTCGGGCAGATGTCGATGCGGTCGAGCAGGGTTTGCATCTGCTCGGCGGTGACGCCGTCGGCCTGGAGCCGCTGCACGGCGTCCCGGATCGACTCGGGGCGCGGGCCGGTGCCCGCTCGCTGCTGCCGCTCGCGGTTGACGCGCACGATCTCCTTCTGCTCGGCGGTGTTCAGGAGCTGGAAGAGGACCGTGTAGGCGCGCAGGAGCCGGGCGACGCGCCCGGGGTCTTTGAGGTCGGGCAGCCGGTCGAAGAGGGTCGCCGGGTCGTCGTCCTCGCGCCCGGCCTGCGCCAGCCGCCGGGCGAGGTCCAGCAGGTCGTCGCTCTCCTGCTCGCGCAGGACGTCGCCGAGCATCCGGTCGAGGAGCAGGATGTCCTCGGTCAGGGGTCCGGAGAGCCCCGCGGCCTGCGGGTCCAGGCCGAAGAAGGGCACGGGGCCGCGAGCGGCGGCGACGGGCGGGTTCGGAGAAGACGATTCGGCGGCGGACGGAGTCATACCCGCATTGTACCCGCCGCCGAACCCGACTATTTTGCCGTCATCGGGGCAGGAGGGGCTTGAGTCCGGCGACGAAGGCGTCGGCCATGCGCATCATGCCGAGGTCGTTCGGGTGGACGGTGTCCACGGTGCCCTCGCCGTCCTCGCCGAGCGCGAAGCGCATGGGCAGGTAGTGCAGTCCGGGGATGCCCTCCTTGGTCAGCTTCTCGACGACCTCGCGGATAATCTTCCCCCGCACGGACTCCGGCGGGAGCGCGAGCGACGGGTCTTCGGCCAGGACGACCGGGACGTCGCCGCCGAACTTCTGGCGCAGGCGGCGCACGAACGGCTCGACGCGCTCCTGCACCTGCTCGACGCTCATGTTGCGCAGGCAGTCCAGCACGATTACGGAGGGGTCCAGCTCGCACAGCAGGTCGGCCAGCGCCATCTCCATCCTTCCGTTGCCGGAGAACCCGAGGTTGATGGTGGGTCGGTCCAGCTTCCGCCCGGCGATAGCGACGAAGGCGAGGCCGGGACGCGACGCGCACCCGCCCTGCGTGATCGAGGTGCCGTAGAAGACGACCGGCTTCGCCCGGGCGGCGGGATACGCGGCCGGGACGTCGAGCGCGTGCCCCTCCGGGACGGCGACTTCGAGCTTGGCGGTGCCGTTGTAGAGCGGGAAGTACAGGCGGTATTCGCGCTTCCCCTCTCCAGGCGGGGTGAACCGGGTCACGTTGTCGTTTTGCTGGAGTGGCCGTCCGTTCTGGACGATGCGCCAGGGGCCGCCGGGCGCGGCTGTGCGGACGTACAGGTCGACGCCGCTGACGCCGGTGGCGGGCATGTGCGGCATATCCAGTTCCGCGCCGGTAAGGGACCAGCGGACGGACAGGGTCGGGGCGTCGGTCGTGAAGTGATAACAGAGGCCCGCGCTGTGCCGGGCGAGCCGCCAGACGGCGGGCGTGACGGTCTGCTCGGCCTTCGCGGGGAGCCGGTCGAAGGGCGCGGCCGTGTTTTCGCGCCAGCCCATGCCCTCGACCCGGTCCGGGGTCACTGCCTGCCAGCGGAGCGGGTCCGCCTCGTCCGTCGTCACCTTTTTCGCCTCCTGTGTCGCCCGCGCGGCGGCCCGCTCCTCGGCGGACAGGGCCAGCAGGGCCGCGCCCGCCGCCATCCGGAGCGAGTCGCGCCGTGTTACGATTTGTCGCATGGGTTATGCGACAACCGCCGCCCCCGGAGGTTACGGCGCGTATTCCCGGGGTCGCGCAGGAGAGACGGCGGCGGATCGGGAACGGACACACATGCACACCTCCGTAAACTCTACGCTGCGCCTCGCCCTCGGCTGCATGGGGCTGACCGGCACGTGGAACCCCGCCGAGATGGACGCGGGACGCGAAA
>DATLHN010000702.1:0-3897 GCA_035539875.1 Armatimonadaceae bacterium | reverse complement strand
GTCCTGGACGTACTGCACCACGGCCAGGCCCAGCTGCTTCATGTTGCTCATGCACGAGGTCTGGCGCGCCTTCTCGCGGGCCTGGGCGAACACCGGGAACAGGATCGCCGCCAGGATCGCTATGATGGCGATCACCACGAGCAATTCGATCAGGGTAAAGGCGGAACGGCGTTGTTTCATCGTGTCTGAACCTTTCTGCGTCTCTGTCAGGGAAATTCGCTGCTGTCGCTTCTAGGCGATGAGGAGAGCGGCGGGGCGGTCGACGCGCGGACCACGAGTTCGGCGCCCACGACCTCTGTGCGGGAAACGTCGGAGGGCGCGGCGTTCGCCTCGATCTGGGCGAGCAGCATCTCCACCGCACGGCGGCCGAGTTCCCCGAACGGTTGTCGGGCGGTAGTGAGCTGCGGGATGGTCATGCGGGCCAGGAAGGCGTCGTCGAACCCGGCGACGGAGACGTCCTCCGGCACGCGCAGGCCCCGCTCCGCCAGCGCCTCCAGGCAGCCGACCGCCGACGCGTCGTTAGCGCAGAAGACGGCCGTGAAAGGCGGGACCTGCTCCGCGGCGACGGCGTCAAGTAGGCGGGCGGTTGCGGTCCGGCCGTCGTGCGAGGTGAAGAAGGCTTCGGCCACCAGGCGTTCGTCGTAAGGGATGTCCTCCCCGGCGAGAGCGCGCCGGTAACCGTCGAGGCGTTCGCGGGCCCCGGCCTGGCGGAGGGGACCTGCCAGGTGGGCGATACGCCGATGGCCGAGGGCGATCAGATGCCGCACCACTGCATAGGCGCCGCCCGCGTTGTCCACGTCCACCCGCCAGACGTGCGCGTGCAACTCGGCGGGGTGGACGGCGACGAAGGGGGCGTGCCGCCCGAGGGTCGCGGCGAAGTCGGGGGTGAGGTGCGGCCCGGCCAGGACCACGCCATCGACGCGTCCGTCGCAGAAGCCGAGGATGCGCCGTTCGTCGGCCTGCCAGTCGGAGACGGAGAAGACGGTGGTGTTCTGGCCCCGAGCGGAAGCAGCCTCCAGGATGCCGCCCAGTACGTCCAGAAGGTAACCGTTGACCACGGCGACGACGCCGATCGTGTCCATGCGCCGCCGCTTCATGCCGCGGGCGGCGGCGTTGGGGCGGTAGGAGAGGCGGGCGGCGGCCTCTTCGATACGGACGCGGGTGGCGTCGGAGACGCGGGTGGCCGAGCGCGCCCCATTGAGCACGACCGAGACGGCCATCGCGCTCACCCCGGCTTCGCGGGCGACGTCCTGCAGCGTTGGTGCGTTGCCTCTTCGCATTGCTTATGAACGGAATGTACCATGAACTACCGTTAATTCACAAGATTCATCGGGGAGAATTCTCGATAGTTCAGTTATAATCCGCGTTGTACGCCCGGCTTCCGGCCGCTGCCGAGGACGAGCGGATCGGGGCCCTTGATCCCGGTCAGTGCATCGGGTTGTCAGGTTGATGGAGGCGTACGGGGAGGCCGCAGTCCGAGGCCCCGGCGCACGAAACGGCTTGCGAGCGACGGCCGGACCCGAACCGGTCTCATATTGCGTGGAAGCAGGAGGCGCAAGAGCCAACGAGCCGAAAGCGGGAGGCGATGCTGCGATGAGACCGAACGACGGTCGCTACGAGGGCGTCGAGCAGGTGCCGGAGGTGGGGGACGCGATCTACGTCCCGTCCCAGCGGCATCTCAGCCGCGGCGCCGACGATGTCCGGGGCGGGAGGACCGTGGTGACCGCCGTCGAGGAGCTGCCCTGCGGGGGCGGTCTGCGCGGGCCGGCGCTGTTCGTTCGGACCCCCGTCAAGCCCGACACCCTGACGAGCTGGCGCTACCTGGAGGAGCAGCAGGCGGAGCTGGCCGCGCGCTTCGGCGACGAAGAGGCGCGCCCCGACCCGGACCACCGGCCGCAGTTCAACGACCCGAACGACGGCTGGAAGTAGCGCACGCCGAGCGCGCCCCGAGCCCCCGTCTAATAGCCCATCTGATCCTGGCGGCGTCTCTCGTCCTCATACAGCGCCTCGAGTATCCTGTGAACTTCCGCCATCACCGGTGCTATCCCCGGGCGCGCCCCCGCGGGCAGCAGCAGGGGCAGGACGGGGCCGCAGCGGATGCCCGACCCGAATGCCCGGTACAACTCCGCGAGTTCCCGGGCGGGGTCGCCCCGGTAGACGACCACCAGGAAGTCGAACAGGTCCGCGAACAGCCCCCGCAGGAAGGCCAGGTAGTCGGGATCGTCCAGGACGTCGGTGTGCGGGATCAGCGCGCCGGCAAGGTTAAGGCCGAAGAGAAACCAGCTCGGGGTCGGCTCCCGACCCGCGGCCCCATCGCCGCCGGGGAGCGCCGCGAGCAACGCGGTGCGCCCGGCGCGGGCGGCGTGCGCCCGCGCCATCCGCGTCGCGTACCCGATGGCGGCCCTGGCCGTCGCATCCTCGTCGTCGGCGGGCGCGGTCGACGTCGGCGCTTCCGGACCCCGGGCGTGCCCCCCTGCGCTCGTGCTCCCTCCCAGGTGGTCGAGCGCCTCCGCGTCGGACAGGCGCGTCACGGTCTGCTCGTCGTAGGAGCCGCCGAAGCCGATCAGGAACTCGTAGGCGGACTCGTACAGGTACCAGGTCCCGCACTCCGGACACCGCATCAGGTCCGGACCGCCGCGGAACGTGGGCACGCCCCGGAGCCGGCCGACGGCTTCGGGAAGTCGGTCGTCCGTCTCCCCCGCCGTCTCGTCCGCCTGGACGTACTGCACCGCCCGCTCGTAGGCGCGGAGCGACGAGCAGGTGGCGCATCCCCGGTGGCGGCCGCGGGATCGCGGGGCGTCGCCGTCCATGAGGTCGTCGGACATAGCATTCTCCGAGGGTTCCCCGGGAAGGGAGCGGCGCGGGTAAAGCCCGGTCCGCTATCGGGCAGGAAATCAATCTTCCCGATTCCGGTTCAGCCGCTTTCGTAGCGGCACGTGAAGAAGCGCGCGTGGACGGCAAAGGTTCGCCGTCCACGCGCTTGAGCGGAGCACGCGGGCGGGACAGCACTCCGACGCTGCCCCGCCCGTAATGTCAGAAGGTTAGAGGGTCAGCGGGTCGCGGGGGTGTTTATCTCGCCGGGCGGCCGGCTGGTGTTGGCGGGCGGCCCGCCCGGCGGCGGCGGCTTGCTTTCCAGCCCCGTCGGCTTCGACTGGCAGCCCGCCAGCGGCAGGAGAACAAGCAGGCAGCCCGCCCCGAAAAGCCCCGCCGCCGCACGGCGGCGCGTGTTCGTTCTCATTGCTCTCATTGCGTGTCGCTCCAGGTGTTTCCCCAGAAGCGATAAAGGTTGCGGCTGGTCATCAGCGCGTCCCACTGGGCGCGGCCCGGCGCCTCCTTCCACGTGATGAACTTGCCCTTGTTGACCTTGCCCACGTGGCCATCGAGGTAGGCGACAGGGATCGCTTCGCCGGAGTGGAACAGGCGCGTCTGCCAGACGTTGTTGTACCAGGACCAGGCGGTGTAGTCCTTGCTGTCGTCGATCCAGGAAGCTTCGTAATTGCGCAGGTAGTACCAGCCCACCTCGGTCCCCTGCCACATGATGGGCATGAACGCCATGCGCTCCGCCGGCCGCTCCTGCGAATCCAGGTGGCGCCCGTAGACGTAGCCCCCCCAGCTATTGAGGCTCCCCTGGAAGTAGCCCGCGGTCCCCGCGTCGTTGATGGCGTACGTAGTCACCATGTCGGGCTCGTAGCCGCCGGACTTCGTATCGGGGAAGGAGGGGCGGGCGGGGTCCCATACGAACCCCGTGTTCTTGACGTAGGGCATCAGCAGCGTGGCCCAGGTCGGCGGGGCGGAGGTACTGGTGGCCGTATAGTCCGTGATGACGTTCATGCCGTCGTAGTCCTGGGAGTACATCAGGCTGGCTAAAGCGATCTGCCGGAGGTTAGAGAGGGAACT
>DATLHN010000701.1:0-1508 GCA_035539875.1 Armatimonadaceae bacterium | reverse complement strand
GCGGAAGTGCGCGCCGTCGCGCGAAAGGAGGCAGACGTCGTAGCGCCACGGCAGCGCGCGGTCCGAGATAAAGGCGATCCGCGCGCCGTCGGGCGAGACGGCGGGGTCGTGGACGTACGAACCGCCTTCCTCGTCGGCCGTACCGCCGTCGATCTCGCGCGGCGTGGGAGTCGGCTCGTTCGTCCACGGGTCCACCTCCAGCAGCGCCGCCCGCGAGCCGCCGAAGTCGTCCGTCGGGACGTTCGCGGCGAAGATCACGGTCCGGCCGTTCGGCGCGAACTGCGCGCCGGAGACGCCCTGGTAGCGTTCCGTCGTCAGGCGGCGCAGGCCGGTGCCGTCGCGGCGGACCGTCCAGACGTCGTAGTCGACGAAGACGACGCCGGTCGGGCTGAAGGGGTTGTTGCGCGGGCGCGCGAAGACGAGGGTCTTGCCGTCCGGCGAGAAGGCGGGCGCGAGCTCGCTGAACGCGGTGTCTCGGGTGAGCCGCCGCGCGTGTCGGCCGTCGAGCGAGGCTATCCAGAGGTCGGACTCGGCGCTGAACGCGACCGATCTCCCGTCGGGCGAGAACGCCGGGAAACCGCGCGGACCGGCGGGACCGGCGAGCGACAGGGGAGTGGCGACGCCCGTGCCGAGGTCCAGCAGGCGCAGCACGCCGTCCGGGCTTCCGTACACCGCGCGGCGTCCGTGCCGCGCGACGTCGTACGTCGTCCCGTACCGCTCGGCGTACCGCGGCACGCCTTCCCACCGGCACGCGCCGACGTCGAACAGCAGGGCGACGCCGCCGGCGATCCCCGAAAGGACGCTGAGGAGCCAAAACATCTTCAGGTTTCGCGACGCCGGGGCGGCCATGCCTCACTATACCCGAGCGGACCTCCCGGCAGGGATTATCCTGACAGTCACGCGGGAATTGCCCGGCATATGTGCGTGAATTCCCCGTCAGTACTTCGGGCCGGACGGGTTATAACAAGTTTAGAAACACCCTTTCCTGTCTGATGCATCCCCGGCCGATGACGTACGGGGATACCCGCAGACCCCCCCGACCGTTGCTCCGTGCGGCCGGGGGTTTTTTCGTCCCTCCGGCAAACACGGCTCAGGGAACCGGAAAGCCGTTCTTCGTGAGCGCGCCGTTGCGGTACGTATAGACGTGGCGCTCGCGGGCCGCCTTCGCGCGGGCCGCCTCGTGCTCGAACGGCCCCAGGTAGCCGGGCAGCGTCACGAGTATCGTGTCGCCCTTGCGCGTGACGCTGTCGAACTCGCCGCAGGTCCCGAACGCGGTGGTCGCCTTCACCTCGCCGGAGGCGGAGACGCGCACGAAGTAGTAGAGCGCGGGGCAGGCCGTGCCGCCCGCCTCCTCGACCAGCACTATGTCCGCCGAGTGGGCCGGGTCCGCGCCCGATCCGAACCGGAACGTCTCCACGCCGCTGAGCGCGTTGTGCCCCTGGAGGACGCGGCGGCCTTTGAACGAGAGCGCGTCGCCGTACTGCCCGACGATCTGGAGCGCCCCGAAA
>DATLHN010000700.1:0-1753 GCA_035539875.1 Armatimonadaceae bacterium | reverse complement strand
GCGCGCTCGCGCTCGGCGGCGATCACCGGCGGGAACGGGTCGGAGCGCAGCGCGGGGGCGCGGTCGCGCAGGGCGGCGCGCAGCGCGCGGGTCGCCGCGCGGACGGCGTCGGCGCGGGTCGGACCCGCGCTGACCGTGTCGCCGCGGCCCGGGGGCAGCGGCGCGGAGGGCGGGAGGGCGGCGCGGAAGGCGTCGGCCGTGGCGGGAACGCCGGTCGCCTGCGCCACCAGCGCCGCCACGGCATCGGCCTCCCCGGCCGCGAGGTCGGCGTCGGGCTTGAGCGCCTTCTTTTTCCACGCCGGGGGCAGGAGGCCGTAGACCGACGCGAGCTGGACGTCGGCCCAGAGACCGGTCGCGGCGGGCACGTCCTCGAACTCATCCAGCGCGAGCGTCGATCCGGCGGCGAGCAGCGCCTCCTGCACGCGGATCGGCGGGACGGCGCGCGAAGGCTTCCCGAGCCGGACGGACAGCGCGGCGAGCGCGCCCGCGGCCTGGCCGGTCAGCATCGTGCTCGGCTGGAGCCGGGTCGCGCCGCTGACGACGCGCGACTGCGACAGGTTCTTCTCCGCCGCCAGCAGGCCGTCGAGCTTGTACGGGATGAACGACTCCATCGGGACGCCGAACGGGCCGATCCCCCAGTATATCCACTTCGGCGGCAGGTCCTCGGCCAGGTCCAGGTCGAACTCCAGCCCCTTGAGCTGTTCGCCCGCGCCGTGGACGTCCACCGGGTAGTCGCCGAGCGCGACGGCGGACGGGAAGCGCACGGGGACGTGCGGGGCTTTCCTCCGAATGTCGCGCGCCTTCATCGTGTAGACGCCGACGATGCGGCGGCTTTCGCGGACGTAGGCCATAACCGGCATCCGGTCGAGCACGGCGCGGTACGGGGCCAGCTCAGGGTGCTCCTTCACCAGGCGGGCGTTGCGGGCGACGTTGTACGGGGTGCGGTAGCCCTCGTCGTCGGCGACGGCCCAGTCGGCGCGGGGGGAGCCGCTGGCGCTCTGGATGTAGTGGAGCACCCGGAGCGTCCGCAGGCGGGCGTCGCGCTCCATCTCCTCCCGCTTCGCCCGGTCCTCGACGCCGGAGACGTCGAAGTGCTCGTCGTTGCCCGCGAAGTTGACGTGGGTGCGGGAGACGAGGTCGTGCCCCTCGTTGCGGACGTTGCGCGGCCACCCGGTGTCGGGCTGGCCGCGGTAGCGGACGAAGCGCGCCCAACCCCAGGGGTGGCGGCTGCTGAACGAGTCGCTGGCGGGCTGGAGCACGCCGACCAGCGCGTCCGGGCGATAGCCGGGCGGGGGCAGGGTCACCCGCAGCGCGCCGGGTGGCCCGGACGGGTACTGCCCGCTCGGGTACTGGCGGATGACGGCGGTCCAGGTGATCGGCTGCACGGCGGGCGTCTCGCCCGGCAGCGCGCTGCCGACCGCCCCGTTCTCGCCGTTCACGATGCGGCTGCCGACGCGGTACGCCGCCTTCGCCAGCGGCAGGACGTCGCCGTATTCCGTGGCGTCCACCAGGACGGCGCAGGCGACCTGCTTCGTCGTCACGGCGTCGAGCGGCCTGGCCCGGGTGCCGAGCGCGAGGGTGACGCCCGTGACCGTATCGCCCTTGCGCGCGACGCCGGTCGGGCGGGCGCGCAGGACGACGTCGAGGACGCAGTTGCCGCCCGCGGGCAGGCCGTCGGGGCGGCCCTGGGCGCGGGTGTCGCGCACCATGTCGTAGAGCAGCCGCTCGGCGACGCGCGGCTCCAGACCGAAGT
>DATLHN010000699.1:0-7631 GCA_035539875.1 Armatimonadaceae bacterium | reverse complement strand
CCTCGACGTACATGATCTGGACCAGGTACATCTGCTTCGTGTCGGGGTCGATCTGCAGCATGACGCCGTGGAGTTTGCCCTCGCGCGCCAGCAGCGCACATCGAAAGAAGTCGGCCGCGTCGTCGGGGGACACCTCCGTATCGGCGAGCAGGACGACCAGGTTCCGCTTGCGCCCGTCCGGCATCGGGCCTTCGGCGTCGTCCTCCATCTGCGCGTACGCCCGCGTCAGCGCGAACGTCCTCGTTCCGACCGTCAGGGTACCCTTCGCCGTCCCCGGGGCGAGCGTCTTCGCGGCGGCAACCGCAGCCGCAGGAGCAGCGCCAGCGGGTGTCTTCGGCGGCGTCAGCGGTTTCTTGGGTGCCTGCTGCTGCTGCTGCGCCGACCCCGCGCCCGCCACGGCCGCGAGTAGCGCCAGGGAAAGGGACAGCGACGCTCCGACGGAAGGCATCCTCTTCGACACGATGTCATTCTCCTGTGCACCTCTTCGCGGCTTCGTCAGGCAAAACCTCCGGCGGCAGCGGCCGGAGCCGACGGCAGACCGCCGCCGCGCCGGCAACTCCCAGGACGACCGCGCCCGCCACCTCCGGCGGGTGGTGGAAACCCGCTCGCACGACCGCCCACCCCATCAGCGCGGAGGCGACGACGCCGGGCAGGAGCCACCGGCGCGCGCCGTGGAGCAGCACGAGGCACATCGCCGCCGAGACCGTGAACGTCTCGTGCCCGCTCGGGAAGCCCGGGTGCCCCGGCCACACCTCCCACCGCTTTCCCGCCTGTGCCAGCGCTACCGGCACCGCGATGCCGACGACGAAGCACGCCACGTACCGCGCGAACAGGCGCAGAAATGTTCTTCGCCCGTACCCCCGAGTGTGGGCCGCCGCTGCCGCCCAAGCCGTCCCCAGGTTCAGCAGCGCCATGACGGGCGCTATCACGTCCGCGAAGAACCGCGCCGCCACATACTCCGTCATCCGGCCCGCTCCGCGCCCGGCAGCGGCAGTATCCGGTAGGTCATGTACTCCCACTCCGGCCCGCGGGCCGCGTCGTCGTAGACGAAGATCGCCAGTGCGCGCGCCGTGAACGCCGGCACAGGGAGTGGTTCGTTCCGGCACTGCGCAAACGCGCGCCGGTACGCCGCGATCGTCCCCTCGCCCGCGGCGATGGTAAGGTGAAACCGGTACGTCTCGCCGTCGAAGTCGGCCCGCGTCTCTCGCTCCCCGAAGCGCGCCGCCAGCTCCGCGTTCAGCCGGTCGTGCAGGGCGCGGAGCGAGGGCGTCTGGCGCACGCGCAACGACAGCACGCCCGACTCCGGCGTCCCCGCCGGGTACTCCCACAGTTCCCAGCCGTCGAGTTCCACGGCGAAGGGCGCGACGCCGGCGGCGAACTCCTCCGCGTACGCCTCCAGATCCTCAAGGTGGCCGATCTCGAACGGCTGCTTGAGCGAAACGTGCGGCGGCAGTCGCCGCGCCCCGATGCCGAGGCCGTGCCGCGCGTGCATCTGCCACGCCGCCCTGCTGACAAAGTTGAACGTCTCCCGGTCCGCCAGCAGGGCGAAGGCCGCCTTCATCAGAACTCGGCGTAGCCGGGGGTGCGGGGGAACGGGATGACGTCGCGGATGTTCTTCATGCCGGTCAGGTACATGAGCATCCGCTCCAGGCCGAGGCCGAAGCCCGCGTGCGGCGCGGAGCCGTACTTGCGCAGCTCCAGGTACCACCAGTACGCCTCCTCCGGAAGCCCCTGGGTGCGGATCTTCTCCAGCAGCACGTCGTGGCGCTCCTCGCGCTGGGAGCCGCCGATGATCTCGCCAATCCGCGGCGCGAGCACGTCCATCGCCCGCACGGTCTTCCCGTCGTCGTTCAGGCGCATGTAGAACGCCTTGATCTCCTTCGGGTAGTCCGTGACCACCACCGGCTTCCTGAACGTCTCTTCGGTCAGGTAGCGCTCGTGCTCGCTCTGGAGGTCGCAGCCCCAGAAGACCGGGAACTCCCAGTCGCGCCCCGCCTTCGTCAGGATGTCCACCGCCTCGGTGTAGGTGACGTGCTCGAAGTCGGAGGTAGCCACGTGCTCCAGGGTCGAGAGCACCGTGTTATCGATGCGCTTGTTAAAGAACTCCAGGTCGGCGGCGCAGTTGTCGAGGACGTACGCGATGATGTACTTGAGGAACTCCTCGGCCAGTTCGCGGTTACCATCGAGATCACAGAACGCCATCTCCGGCTCGATCATCCAGAATTCGGCGAGGTGCCGTGGCGTGTTCGAGTTCTCCGCGCGGAACGTCGGCCCGAACGTGTAGACGTTGGAGAACGCCAGCGCGAAGATCTCCCCCTCCAGCTGGCCGGACACCGTCAGGTGCGCCCGCTTGCCGAAGAAGTCTTTGCCGAAGTCCACCGCGCCGTCGTCCGCGCGCGGCAGGTTCATCAGGTCCAGCGTCGATACGCCGAACATCGCGCCCGCGCCCTCGGCGTCGCTGGTGGTGATGAGCGGCGCGTGCAGGTAGAGGAAGCCGCGCTCCTGGAAGAACTTGTGGATGGCGAACGAGAGGGCGTTGCGAACCCGGAAGACCGCGCCGAACGTGTTCGAGCGGGGCCGCAGGTGCGCGATCTCCCGCAGGAACTCCATCGTGTGCCCCTTCTTCTGGAGCGGGTAGGTGGCCGGGTCCGCGCCGCCGTAGACGGTCATCTCCCTCGCCTTCAGCTCGACGGCCTGGCCCGCGCCCGGAGACTCCACCAGGTCGCCCGAGACGGCAAGGCACGCTCCCGTGGTCGCCTGGTGAAGCGTTTCGTCGGGGATCACGCCCGCGTCGATGACGACCTGGAGGTCCTGGAAGCAGGAGCCGTCGGAGAGCTGGATGAAGGTGACGCCCTTGCTGTCGCGCCGGGTCTTGACCCAGCCGCGCGCGGTGACGGCGGCGCCGGGCGCCTTCTGGAAGATGTCGCGGATGTACTCGCCGGGTTTGATCATGGTTCTTCTGGAAGTGGTGAGGATGGGTTGGTATAGGCTACCATCTAAGCGCGGGATTTTGCTACCGCTTCCCGCGTGAGAGGATGCCATGACGACGGCGGACGACGTTCTACTACTCGGAGACGAAGCCCGCGCGGCCCTGTGGGAGCAGGTCGCGGCGCGCATCGAGACCTACCTGCACGCCATGGAGTCGCCGGATACGCGCGTCACGCCCACCGCCGACCTCGCCACCGCCGCCGGGGTGCGCCAGCGGCTCGCGCCGCTCACCTTCGACCAACCCGTCGCGCCCGATACGGCAGTGGAGTTCGCCGCGGAGATGCTGACCGGGGCGCAGGTCCACACGCCGCACCCGCGCTACTTCGGCCTCTTCAATCCGGCCGCCACGACGATGGGCGTTGCCGCGGACGCGCTCGTCGCCGCGTTCAACCCGCAGCTCGCCGCCTGGAGCCACAACCCGTTCGCGAACGAATGCGAGCGGCACGTCCTGCGCGCCCTCGGGACGCGTGCCTTCGGCTACCCGCAGGACGGCATCGACGGCACGTTCACGTCGGGCGGTGCGGAGGCGAACCACACCGCGCTCCTCACCGCCCTGACCGCAACGTTCCCCGACTTCGCCCGTCACGGCGTTCGCGCTCTGGCGGGCGCGCCGAGGCTCTACGTCTCCTGCGAGGCGCACCACTCCTGGCACAAGGCGGCGCGCGCCTGCGGCATCGGGGAGACGGCGGTCTGCGAAGTGCCGACCGACAACCGCCTGCGCCTCCACGTCGGCGCACTGGAGAATCTGATCGCACTAGACCGGGCGGCGGGGTGCGCGCCGTTCCTGATCGCGGCCACGGCGGGGACCACGAACGCCGGGGCGATCGACCCGCTGCCGGAGCTGGCGGGCCTGGCCGCGCGGGAGGGGATGTGGTTCCACGTTGACGCCGCGTGGGGCGGGGCGGCGGCGCTGGTGCCGGAGATGAAGCCGCTGCTGGCGGGCGTGGAGCGGGCCGACTCCATCACCTTCGACGCCCACAAGTGGCTCTCGGTCCCGATGGGTGCGGGCATCTACCTGACGCGCCACCCGGACATCCTGAGCAGGACTTTCGACGTTCTCGCCGCCTACATGCCACCCGCCGAGGAGGACACGCACGATCCGTACCGGCACTCGCTCCAGTGGTCGCGCCGCTTTATCGGCTTGAAGGTGTTCCTGTCGCTGCTGGTCGCGGGCTGGGACGGCTACGCGGACGCCCTGCGCCACCAGACCGCGATGGGCGACCTCCTGCGCTCCCGGCTGGCGGACTCCGGCTGGCGGATCGTCAACGACACGCCCCTGCCCCTGGTCTGCTTCACCGACGCCCGCTCACCCCGCGGGGCGGAGGCGGCTTACCTGGACGCCCTCGTCGCACGGATCGTCGCGTCGGGCCGGGCGTGGATATCGACTACGCGCCTCGGACGGGAGAAAACGCCCGCCCTGCGCGCCTGCATCACCAACTACCGCACCGGCCCCGCGGACGTAGACACCCTGCTCGCCGCCCTCGACGACGCCCGCGGCGCGGCGTAGCCGACCGGGCGGGCGCGCCGCAGCGTGCCCGCCCACAACCTTTCGTCAGGCCGAGACCGTCAGGTACCGGACGCAGACCGGCTTGGTGACGGTGGCGGTCTCGCCGGTCGGGGTCGGGCGGCCGGTGCGCTCGTCGAGGCGGAAGACGACGAGGTTGTTGGTGTCCTGGTTCGCGGCGATCAGGAAGCGGCCCGACGGGTCGATAGCGAAGTTGCGCGGGTTCTTGCCGCCGGTCGGGGTGTGCCCCTCCATCTTCAGCGTCCCCTTGGCCGGATCGACGGCGTAGTGGACGATGCTGTCCTGGCCGCGGTTCGAGCCGTAGACATGGCGGACGTTCGGGTGGACGACGACCTCAGCGGGGTGGTTCGTGCCGGAGTAGCCCTCGGGCAGCGTGGAAAGGTTCTGGACCTCGGTCAGCTTCCCCGCCTTGCCGTCCCACTGGAAGACGGTCATGGTCGAGTCCAGCTCGTTAATGGCGTAGAGGTACTTGCCGCCGGGGTGAAATGCGGTGTGGCGCGGCCCCGCGCCCGGCTTCAGCGACGCGGAAGGCGGGTCATTCGGGGTCAGCGTGCCCGCCGCCGGGTCGAGCTTGTAGACGAGCAGGCGGTCCAGTCCCAGGTCAGCGGCGACCGCGAACTTTCCGGCCGGGTCGGGAATGATGGAGTGGGCGTACGGCTTGTCCTGTCGCTTCGGGTTCGCGCGGCTCGCCCCCTCGTGCTTCACCGACGATGCGGGCGGCTTCAGGCGTCCGTCCTGACCTACGGGCAGGGACGCGACGCTCCCGCCGCCGTAGTTCGCGGCCAGGACGCAGCGCCCCTTCGGCTCCACGGAGACGTGGCAGGTCCCGTTCCCCTCGGACGGCTGCTGGTTCAGCAGCGTCGGCAGGTGCGTCTTCTCGTCGAGCGCGAACGCGGCGACGGCGCCGGTCGGCTTGCCCTCGAAGCCGCCGATCTCGCTGGCGGCGTAGAGGTACTTGCCGTTCGGGTGGAGGGCGAGGAAGGACGGGTTGCCCGCCCCCGCCGCGCCGCCGAGGCGCGTCAGCGAGCCGGACTTCTGGTCCAGCTCGAAGACGTGGACGCCCTCGGTGCGGGCATCCGCGTAGGTCCCGACGAAAACGAGAAGTTGGTTTTCTATAGCAGAACTCATGGCGCGCCCCTTTTCACCGGGCGGACGCCGTTATCCTGCCCCGCGTCTCCGCGGACACGGCGAGACGGAACGGCTTGAGGGCCGAGCCCTGCTCCAGCGCGCGCGACAGCAGCGGCACGGCGTCGCTGACGACGTCCAGTTCCCAGGTCATGTTCTTTCCCTGGTAGCCCCGGCGCTTAACCCCTTGAACGCCCGGGAGCGTCAGGAGCGACTCCTCCAGCTTCGTCATCCGGGTCGCGCTGCCGACGTTGGCGACGTGTAGCTGTACCGGCTGGGACAGGCGGGCGCACAGCACCATCAGGGCGTCGGTCAGACCCGGCGCGATCGCCTCGGCGGCGTCGCCCGCTGCCTGACGGCAAGCCGTCTCCCGGTCGATGTGCATCGCCGTGTCCTGCGCGTAAAGCGACGTGATCGCCTCCGCAGTGGTCGGCCACGCGACGTACACCGACAGGTCTCCCTTCATCGAATGCATGGTCATCGGCCCCGCGGCCGTCTCGAGCGCGGTCTCCTGCACCGAGTTGTAGCCGCCCCAGACGCGCACGGAAAGGTCGGCGTCCTTATGCTGCTCGACGGTCGCGAAGCCGGCCGCCGCCAGGTGCGCCCGGAGCTTGTCGGCCGCCGCCTGAGTCGCCGCGGTCGCCCGCGGCTTGCCGAGCGCGACCACGTGGACCCGCAGGCCGCGCGTGACGTTCAGGGCGCGAAGCCGCTCCGCCAGCGGCTTCATCGAGACCTCGGCGCGCACCCGCACCGTCACCTCGGCCGCGCCCACCCTCTCCTCCAGGACCTCTTTGAGCGCGGCGAACCCCTCGGCGCGCGTCAGCACCTGGTCGCGCAGCATCCGGTAGTTGTGCGTCACCGACCGGCCCGAGACGTGAATGCCGAGCGCCTTCTCCACGGCGTCGCGCAGCGCCAGCGCGGTCGCCGCCCGCTTCGCGCCGATCACGCCGCCCGCGGCGGAGGAGATCGCGGCCTTTCCCTCGCCGACCACCTCGCGCACCTCCGCGGGCGCGTTCTCCACCCGGACCGCGCCCGGCGGCGCGGACCGCGCCGCCGCTTCGACCTGCGCGCGGGCGGGGGGAACGCCGGCAGCGGCGGCCATCGCGAGAACGACGCCCGCGGCGAGCGGCAGACAGGGGCGCGTCATTTCCGTACCTCCCTCCCGACCGTCACCAGGGGGCGCATCGCGGCGGGCGTCGCGACGTCGAAGACGGCGTCGCAGGTACGCGGGCGTACGCGGGTCACCTTCAGGCGCGCCGTCTTTCCGTCCGGGAGCGACACCGCCAGCAGGTCCCCGAGCAAAACACCGTCCGTCGCGCCGAGTCCCACGAGCACGGTCGGCCCGTCGATGTCGATGACGCGCCCGACCGGGTTCGCCGGGAGCGTCGGCGAGGGGGCTTCCTCGCCCGTTCCGGCCGAAGCGACCACAACCGGGGCGGCGGCGGGCGGCGGGAGCAGCGCGGTCGTCTTAAGGGCGTCCACTGCCTGCCCCAGCGCGGCGTCGGCGGCCTTCGCCGCCAGGTCCTCCGGGACCGCCTTCACCGTCGCCGGACACTCCGCCGCGCCCGGGTTCGACTCCTCGCCGTAGGTCGTCACCGTGCGCTGCTCCGCCGGGACCTCCTCCCGCTCGGACGCCGAGAAGGGAGCCTCCCAGAGCACGAGGCCGTCGGTCAGGTCCACCAGGCGCAGGCTCCCGCTCACGGTCACCCCCCGGTGCGCCACCAGCGTCTGCCGCCACTTCACGGGCCGCGCCCGCCGCTGCTCGTAGTACGACTCCAGCTGACGCTCGTAAGCGGGGATGGTCTCGTCGTTGTAGGCGCGCATCGAGTCGCGGTAGTCGCGGCTCGACTTGGTGCCGACCACCTTGCGCAGCAGCGCGTCGGTCAGCGCGCGGGCGATGGGGTCGTCCTCCTTGCCCGGCAGCGAGACCCCGTAGCGCAGCCGCGACGGCTCGACCGGGCGGCGCGGCGGCTTGCCCAGGGCCGGGGTCAGC
>DATLHN010000698.1:0-17366 GCA_035539875.1 Armatimonadaceae bacterium | reverse complement strand
TCTAAGCGCGAAGTACACCCCAAGATAAGACTTCCCACCGGGTCAACCGGGTAAGGTCTGGAGTAGACCACTCCGTAAGAGGCCGCAGGTGTACGCACGGCAACGTGTTCAGCCAAGCGGTACTCATCGACCGAGGGCTTGATATCAATACCGATTTCCCCCCTCCGGTACGAAATCTGTAGAGTTTCGATCAGCGCGCTTGTCGATTACCTACCATCTTAACGATCTCTGAAGTCAAGTTATGACACTTTCTGGTGCTCATGGCGCGGTGGTCCCACCCGTTCCCATCCCGAACACGGTCGTGAAACGCCGCTGCGGCGACAATACTTGGGGCGCGAGCCTCCGGGAAGATAGCACAGCGCCAGATTAATAGAAGGGCCTCCCGGCATTTGCCGGGAGGCCCTCTTGCTTTTTCTCTCTTTTGCTCTATTCGGAGCGATCCAACAGAGCGTCCGGAAACGCCGATGGGCAGGCCGAGAGGCCTGCCCATTCTTCGCGATCTTCCGTCGCTGCGCGCGCGCACCTCCGCCCGCCCGAGCCGTTACTCGGTCGGTGCGGGCAACGGGTTCTTCCGGGGGCGCCCGCGCTTGCGCGGCGGCTGGGGCGGTGCGGGCGGCTGCTTGGCACGGGCCTCGGCGGCTCGGATGCCGCGCATCTCCCCGCCCTTGCGGCCTATTTCCGCGTAGAAATCGGTTCCGCGAGAGCGCTTCACCGTCTCCCCGCCCTTGCGGCCGATCTCCTGGTAGAAACTCGCACCGTAGCGCTGCTTTACGATCTCGCCGCCCTTACGGCCCGCTTCGCGCGCCAGGGTAGGATTGGCGGCGAAGCCGCCCTCTTTATCATGCTCATGGGAGCCGCGGTGGGCATCGGCGATACGCCGAGCTCCGTCTGAACCCGGCTGCGGTCCCGGTTTCTCGTTGGCCATCGTGTTCCTTCCTCCTTCAGCACTACATGCCCTCGGTACTTACTTGAGGGATGTTGATGCGATCTTCCGATCCTTCCGTGTACTTCCTACTCCTACTGCCTCCGCGGGGAGCGGGGCCAATCCACCCCCCGGGCGCGCGCCAGATCGCCTGGGGGCTCAGGCGGTGGTGTTCTCCGTCGTGGCCGGGTGCCCGGCCTGTCGCATCTTGGCCAGTTCCTCTTTTGCTGCCTCGCGAACGGTTCCCGCCTCCTCGGATGCGGTGGACTTCACCGTGGCGAGTCCTTCTGCGACGTCTTCCTTAACCTTGCCTACCGTCTCGCCGACGCGCGTGGCGACCGACGAGGCGGAGTCCTTGACGGTTGATGCGAGATTCGTGGTGGAATCTTTGACCTGGGAAGCGAGCGTCGTCGTCTGATCCTTGACCTGCCCGTAAAGATCGGTCGCGGAGTCTTTCAATTCGTCGCCTTTGCGCTTGAGCGTTTCGCGCGTCGCCTCGCCGCTCTGTGGAGCGTAGAGGAGGGCGAGCGCCGCGCCGAGCGCGCTACCGATAAGCAGGCCAACCAGAAAATCACCTTTATTGTCTGCCATTCTTAAATATCTCCCTCTCAGGACGTGGTCCCTACTCGTGCCTCTGCCAGTTCTCGGCTTTCCTCTTCGCCCGGTTCGGGAAGTCTCTCCACCGGCCCGGCCGATTTCGGGATGTTGAGCCCGAACGGTGGCAGGGCGTATGGAGAGAGGCGGGAGTCCGCGCGGCGGCGTGAGGAGTGAGTGAAGGCCTCCCATCCCGCGGACAGTCCGGCGGCGATGGAGTTGATTCCTATGAGCGGAGCGTTTACCGTGCGGGTAACGGCGGTCGCCGTACGGTCCACGCGGTCGTGAACGGTCGTCGCCACCGCCTCACCCTGGGTCAGAATGACCTCGGCCTTATCCCCAATGGTATTCAGCCGGTCGTTGGCCTCGACCATCAGCGTCTCGACGCGATTCAAGAGGGGGTCCACGCGCGTGGTGACCTCCTCCAGTTTCGCGTTAAGGCGCGCCATGATGATGATCAATGCCGCCAGTAGCCCCACCAGGATAACAGACAGCACGAGAAAGAAGGCAACGACCACCGTGCTCGCTACCGGATTCAACTGCAAGAACCTGCCTCCCACTCCCCTCGGCACGCCCGGCTTTGGCGTTCTGCCCCGACGGGGCGGAACCCGGACATAGAAGAAATGTGGCTGCCTGCCAGTATACCTGCTACGTGATTTACCCTCGAAGAGATTCCACAAAACCGGATTTCGCCGATTGGCGAAGTTCTGTGAAAATTGCCTGGGCATAGGTAGCTAGCGTGCGCCATAAAGAGGATACCTGCAAATTCGGGGCTTCCTGCCGATAATCTTGGTATCTCCTTTCTTAAGCAACTTGATCCTCCATGCCCGGTGGGAACCCTCCCCCGGGCACCTTTTTTGGGCGTGTCTAGAGGATGAAGCGGGTTCCCGCGGAAAGGGTGACGTCCGGCGCGTGCTTGGCGGCAAACCCGAAGTCGTTCTCTCCGAGGCTGATGTACGCGGCGCTGTCCCGGCTCAGGACGCGCCAGAGACCGAAGGTAAAGGCGCGACGCGCCCGGTCCGGGTAGTAGGAGCCGACCCGATGGGGGGCCGGGCTGTCGTCCATCTGGGCGAGGAAGGAGGTCCGTCCGTCCATCATCCACTCCAGGGAAATCAGGGAGTGAACGAGCGTGGAGCGGTGTGCGAAGGAGTCATTCGACGATTGCCCGGCCCACACCATGCTTACGTTGCCGTGGAGGGCGATCCTGCGCGCCGGGCGGTAGGTCGCCGCGAACCCGAGCCCGAAGTCGGCGGCGCCGGAGCCGAAGAGGTAGGTGCTGCTGCCGGTGGGCAGCTTTAACAGGGCGCGCGCGGACGCGCTGAAGCGGCGCGGGTCCGGTCCGGCCAGAGTCTCGGGCCCGGGCGTCAGCGCCCGGCGGTATTCGAGCACCGCGTCCCCAAACCCCTGGCGCGCCCGGTCGTCCGATATGACGTATTCCCCCGTCTGGGCGTCGCGGACGAAGAAATACGCCTGCTGGCGCGGCGCGAACTGGCGTCCGCCGGCTCCCATCCGGAAGGTCCGGTGCCAGAAGTCGATGAACCAGTCGAAACCGCCGCCGTTGCGCCAGATGTAAGGCACGCGGATGCCGAGCTCCTGCCCGCCGCCGAGCCCGCGCGCGTATCCGAGCCAGAGCCTCTGCTCTTCGAAGTCAACGTAGTAGTCGACACCCGGGACGACGACCAGGGTGTTGGGGATGTCAAGGTTCAGGTCGACGCGGGAGCGCCCCTTCTCGAGGACGGAGGCGTCGGTCGGCAGGGGGAGCAGGAAGGGCGTGCTGGTCGGCTCCGTGTTGCGGACGGGGAGGGGGCCCTTCGGAAGGATGACGCCGTCCCCTGCCGCGCGCGCCGCGCGGCTGCCGGGGGCAACCGTGACTGCAACCGCCAGGGCTGATGCCAGGGCGGACAGCGCCGTGGTGCGGGCCGCACGGAAGAAGTACGGGCGTCGCCGTTGGTACCGCATGCGGCGCGGCGGCCGGAAGTTGTGTGGCATAGTCAGGCGGTTCCGACCCGCGGCAGGCGGCTCGGTTCGACGCCATTATAGCCACTGCCTTAGCGGCTGTCAAAGCAAGAGGGCCGACGGGACGGCGGTCAGGCGGCGGCGGCGGGAGACGCGGCCGGGGCGGTGGCGGCCGGGGCGTTGCTGACGATCACGACCTCGCACGGGAGGCGCTTGAGGAGCACGCTCGACAGGGTGTCCGGGCGGCCGTCGGCGTCGAGGTCTCCCATGCCGAACAGCGGCTCCGCCAGATCGGCGGCCTGCGGCGGGGGGGAGAAGAGGACCACCAGATCGGCGCGGTTCTCCTGCGCGGACCGGACCGTTTCGTCGAGGAACTTCCTTCCCTTGCGCAGCTCGGTCTCGACGCGAACGCCCCGGCTCTTGCCCGTCTCGCCCGCGCGACTCAGCACCGCCCGGGCGCGTTCCTCGTCCTCCGGCATGGGGGCATCCGGGGCGAGCGCGCGCGGCACTTCGATGGCGTACGTGACGACGACCCGGCCGTTCCGGTCCCCGGCGAGCGAGCAGGCGACGGGGAGCGCGTCGCTCGCCAGTATCTCCTCGGCGGTCCGCGCGCAGATGGGGACGACGACCGTCTGAAACGCTTTGGCCGGCAATGACGGGGCAGCGCCGCGACGGCTCCCGGAGAAGATAGTTCGCAGGAGGATGAAGGCCCCGACGATCACGCCCACGACGACAAGCCCGATCGGAAGCAGCTCCTCGGGGTGGGTCGGATCTATGGCAAACAGCGGGTACATGTAGCAGGGTATCCCAATTGCTCGGATTCCGCCTCAGTGCCCTTCGGGCGTCGGCTGCGGGGGCTCCGGCGGTTCCGGCGTCGGCGAGAAGGTCGCGTCGTCGGACAGTCGATTGACGAGGACTTCGCAGGGCGCAGCCGCGACGATCCGCTCGATGACATCCTGCAGCTCCGGGGCCGGTTCCCGGATTACGGAGAGGACGACGTAGGCGGCGCGAAGGTCCCGCGCGAGGCGGACGAGGCGGCCCGCCGTGTCCCTCGTGCGCTCGAGGCGCGCGAGCGGGACCAGGCGCTGGCGCCGGACGTACTCTTCGAAGCGTTTCAGCGTGCGGACGGCCGATGCCTCCTCCTCCGCGAGCGGCGAGAGGAGAGGGCGGTCGCGCGGAACCTGGAGCGGGTAGGCGAGGTGGATGCGCGGCGCGCGCGGCGGCGCGCCCGCCGCCGCGCCGGGATCGCGGTTTTCTTCCGGACGGTTCGCCACGGCGAGGCGGCAGGCGAGGGCGACCGCGTGCTCGTCGGCCGGCGTTCCCAGCAGGGCGACCACGATCTCCATCGCGCCGTGCGCGCCGACGCCGACCGGGGTCGGCGCGAACCCGAGGCTGCGGCGCGCCGCCTCGACGGTATCGGCGGTGGGAAGGCGCGAGCCGAGTTCCGGTATGCGGCGCAGTACCAGCATCACGTGGGCCGGGACCTCCGCGATGACCAGGCGGGCGTCCGGTACGCGCTCCTCGAAGTGCTCGAGCGCCTGGGCGAAGGTCTGGGCCCCTTCGGGCGTGATGGCGTCGATGCCCGCGCAGTCTATCACGATGCCGGTCGGGTGCTGCCGCAGGCGAATGCGGATTGCCGACTCCAGCGTCTGCCAGTGGTTCTTGCGGAGCGCCCCGGAGAGTGAGATTACCTCGTCGCGAATCTCGACGATCATGCTTCCCGCGCCTCCGACGCTGCGGACGCCCCCGGACCGGCTTCGCCGCCGGGCCGCCGCGCCTCCTCTTCCTCGCTCCCGGCGAAGTACCGGAACGACGTCACCACGACGCCCGGGTACTGCCCGAGCGCGCGGCGGATAGCCGCGGCCGACGTGTTGTGCAACAGGGGGTGCCACCACTTCCGGGTGGCCACCAGCTCCGGTATGACGATGGTGACCGCGTCGTCGTCGCGCTCGTCCGTGACCTGTCGGACGTATTCCACGATCGGCTCCCGCAGGTTGCGGAAGGGAGACTCCAGGATGACGAGGGGCATATCCTCGACGTGCTGCTCCCACAACTCCTTCAGCGTCGGCGTGTTGGTCGGGTCCACCTCGATGTGGACGGCCCGCGCCGCCGGGGAAAGCGACTGGGCGTATTCCAGCGCCGGGAAGATGCCGCGGTGCAGGCCGGGAACCAGGACGAGCACGGTGTGGTGTACGCGGTCGCCCGTACTCAGCAGCGGGAACTCGGTGCTTCGCAGGTAACGGGCCACGTCCCGGTAGTGTCCGTTGATCTTGCGGAAGAGCATGACCAGCAGCGGGACCAGCGCGATGACCAGCCACGCGCCGTAGTGGATCACGGTGCCGGGCGTTCCGTCCTCGGCGGCGCCGAAGGGCAGCCGGGGCAGCCATTCGATCGGCTGGCCGGCGTTGAACTTCGTGATAGCGATGACGACCAGTACAACGCCGGTCGCCAGCGCGCCGAACAGGTTCATGAGCATGGACGCCTGCCAGCCCGGCCCCCGGTCCCGCAGCCACTTGCGCACCATCGACGCCTGCGAGAGCGTAAACGAGGTGAAGACGCCGACCGCGTACAGCGGCAGCAGCGAGGAGACCGACCCGCTGAACGCCACCACCAGGACCGACGCGAAGAACGCCAGGATCAGGATGCCGTTGCCGAAGACCAGGCGATCGCCGAGGTCGCCGAGCTGGCGCGGCAGGAAGCGATCCTTCGCTAGGAGCGAGGCCAGGCGCGGGAAGTCCTGGTAGGCCGTGTTCGCCGCCACGATCAGGATCGACGCCGAGAAGGCCATGAGCAGCCAGTAGTACCAGCCCATCCCGCCCACGAACACCCGCTTGCCGATCTGCGAGATGACGGTCTCGTACCCGGGCGCGTGCTCGGGGAGAGCGGGGATGTGGAACTCGCGCGCGATGTAGGTCATCCCGAGGAACATGGTGGTCAGTATCGCGACCATGATCATCAGCGTGGTAGCGGCGTTCTTCGCCTCCGGCTTCTTGAACGCGGGGATGCCGTCGGAGATCGCCTCGATGCCGGTCAGGGCCGTACAGCCGGACGTGAACGCGCGCAGGATCACGAAGAAGGTCACCGCGCCCAGCTCGGACGCGCCGTGCTCGCGCAGCATGTCGTCGGCCGCGGCAGCCACGGTGAACGCGCCCTCGGGCGCGGGAGGGGCTCCGCCGGTCATCAGCCGGAACAGGCCGACCGCGATCATGAGGAGCATCGAGAAGATGAAGCCGTAGGTGGGCACCGCGAAGACCGCTCCGCTCTCCTTCGACCCGCGGAGGTTGGCGACCGTGACGAAGGCGATCGCGAGCAGGCAGAGCGGGACGACGTACCGGTGGAGCGCCGGGACGGCAGAAATGACCGCCGCGATTCCGGCGGAGATCGACACGGCCACCGTCAGGATGTAGTCCATCAGCAGCGAGGCCGCCGCTACGAGTGACGGGGTGGTCCCGAGGTTGTCTTTAGACACCAGGTACGCGCTAGCGCCGCCGGGGTAGGCGAAGATGGTCTGCCGGTACGAGAGCGCGACGATGACCAGGAGCGCGGCGATCGCCAGCCCGATCGGCCACGCCAGACCCAGCGCCGGGACGGCCGAGCCCGAGACGGCGTACAGCATCAGGACGCGCAGCACCTCCTCCGTCGCGTACGCGGTGGAGGAGAGGGCGTCGGACGAGAAGACGGCCAGCGCGAGACGCTTCGGGAGTCGCGTGTGGATCGCCTGGGAGGTGGCGAGCGGTTTCCCGAGAAGAATCTTGCGGAGCGAGATGGACAATGCTGCCTCGTGAGGGTGGCTCGACAATGATTGGGCTCGGACCGGGCCGATGCCCCACCAGTATACGTACCGCCGAAAACGGCTGTCAAGGAATTGGCCGCGGCGCATAGTTCGCGCCGCGCATTCGGTAGGACATCTGCAACTTCCTCCGGGTTGCGGGGGTCTCTGGAGTTGTGAGCTTTCTTGAATCGATCCGCGTCGCGCTGACCGCCCTTCGCGCGAACAAATTACGCTCCCTGCTGACCATGCTCGGCGTCATCATCGGCGTCGGCTCGGTCATCATCATGATCTCCATCGTGCAGGGCGCGCGCCAGCGCGTCATCAAAGAGTTCCGGGGGAGCGGCTCTGACATCGTCTTCGCCTTCTACGCGCCCAAGCGCGAGACCGTGCGCGGCGGGAAGTTCGAGGGACTGAAGCGCGACGACGTGATCGATCTGGAGCGCCGCGCCACCCTTCTGGAGAACATCTCGCCGCGCCTGGAGACGAGCGGGCAAGCGTCGCGCGGGAAGAAGACGTACAGCGCCAGCCTCGTCGGCGTCGCCGCGAACTACCGCGAGGTCGCGGTCATCGAGCTGGAGCGGGGGCGCTTCGTCGAGGCGGAAGACCTGGACGCGTGGGCGAAGGTCTGCATCCTGGGCGACAAGGTCCGGACCGAACTGTTCGCGGAGGGCGAGGACCCGATCGGGCAGACGGTCGTCATCCAGGTAGGCGGCTTCCGTACGCCGCTCACCGTCGTCGGCCTGCTGAAGCGCAAGGGGAACGAGGGCTTCGGCCCGAACCCGGACGAACAGATCATCCTGCCGCTGACCACGGTCCAGAAGCGTCTCACCGGCTCCGACCGCCTGGCGGGAATCTCGGCCCGCGCCGTACAGTCCGGGGCCGCGGAGGCCGCCGCCGACCAGATGTTCGCCATCCTGAAGCAGCGGCACCCCGGCCAGGCGCAGGACTTCATCGTCGACACGCAGGAGGGGCTTCTCAAGCGGCTCGACTCGGTGCTCCTGATTTTCCAGCTCATACTCGGCGGCGTCGGGGGGCTCTCGCTGCTGGTCGGCGGCATCGGCATCATGAACATCATGCTGGTATCGGTGACCGAGCGCACCCGCGAGATCGGCATCCGCAAGGCGGTTGGGGCGAAGCAGGGGGACGTCCTGCTGCAGTTCATTACCGAGTCCATGACCGTGTCCGGGGTCGGCGGCCTGCTCGGCGTCGGCTTCGGGTACGGCATATCGAAGCTCATCGGTTTCGCCGCTGGGGAGCGACTCCCCACCTACGTGCCCATGTGGGCCGCGCTGCTCGGCTTCGGATTCGCCGTGGGGGTGGGGATGTTTTTCGGCATCTACCCCGCCTTCCGCGCCGCGAAGCTCGACCCCATCAACGCCCTGCGTTACGAATAGGGCAAGGGATTCCCCGGGTGGCCGTGGAAGCGTAAAGCCGTCATGGCCGATACTGCCCCCTCCGCGCCGCCGGTGCCGCTCCGTCCCGGCGACCTCATCACTACTTCCCGAACGCTGCGCCGGGAGACGGTCTCCGCGCCGGACGCGCACGAGGACGACTCGGGCGGCGCGGCTGTTGTCATCGCTGGGGACGACCTGACCGTCGATTTCAACGGGCTGACCCTGCTCGGGACCTCGGTCACGGCGGAACCGGACGTCCGGCAGGGGATCGGCGTCCTCGTGCGCGGCCGGAACGTCACGATCCGTAACGCCCGGGTCCGCGGCTACAAGGTGGGTCTGCTGGCGCGGGACGCGCCCGGCCTCCAACTGCTGGACTGCGACTTCTCCCACAACTGGAAGCAGCGGCTGAGGTCCACGCCCGCGAGCGAGGACCTGTCCGACTGGATGAGCTTCCACCACAACGAGAACGGGGAGTGGCTACGCTACGGGGCCGGGATATACCTGGACGGCTGCGACGGGTTCCTGGTGCGCGGCTGCCGCGTGACTGGCGGGCAGTGCGGCCTGATGGTGTCGCGCTCCGAACGGGGCCTCGCCTACAACAACGATTTCTCGTTCCTCTCGGCCGTCGGGATCGGCCTGTACCGCGCGTCGGGCAACCGCGTTTTGCACAACCGGATCGACTGGTGTGTGCGCGGCTACTCCCACGGCGTCTACAACCGGGGGCAGGACTCGGCGGGCATCCTCGTCTTCGAGCAGTGCCACCGGAACACGTTCGCCTACAACTCGGTGACGCACGGGGGTGACGGGTTCTTCCTCTGGGCCGGTCAGACCACGATGGATACCGGTCAGGGAGGCTGTAACGACAACGTCCTGTTCGGGAACGACTTCTCGCACGCGCCGACCAACGGGATCGAGGCGACGTTCTCGCGTAACACGTTCGCGAACAACCTGATCCTGGATTGCTGGCATGGCATCTGGGGCGGGTACTCGTACGAGACGAGTATCGAGGGGAACGTGTTCGGGTGGAACGCCGAAGCGATCGCCATTGAGCACGGGCAGGACAACCTCATCGCGCGCAACCGCTTCCGGGGCGACCGGACCGCGGTCCGCCTCTGGAGCAACCGCCGGGCGGCCGACCCGGATTGGGGGTACGCGCGGCAGCGGGACACCCGCAGCCGCGATTACGACGTGCGCTCGAACGCGTTCGAGGCGGTCGGCGTCGCGCTGGACGTTGCGGACACGAGCGGGGTGCGGGTTGCGGGCGACAACGCGTTCCGCGGCGAGAGCGTCCGCCTGAAGCGGTCGGGCGACACGCCGGGTCTGGAGATGGCGGCGCAGGACGCGCCGCCCGACGATGCGGAGACTCTGCCTGGCCTCTCGCCCAGCGCGGGCGTGCTTCCCGATTCGCTCGGGCCGGACGAGTACCGCGACGCGCTGCTGCGCGGCAGCGCGGACTGGGACCCGTTCGGCGGAGGTGGCGAGTCGCCGGTGGCCCCGCTGCCCGACGGGCAGGATCCCTTCCTCGCGCCCGGCGCGGCGCGCGGGCGGTGCTGCATCCTGGTGGACGAGTGGGGGCCGTACGACTTCCGCCGCCCGCTGCTCTGGGCAGACCAGGGCACGCCCGACGACCCGGCGATTTCCGCGCGGCGCTTCCGGGTGTTGGGACCGGAGGGGACCTGGAGGGTCGTGATCCTGTCGCCCGGCGCGACGCTATCCGCGAATTCTGGCAGCGTCCCGGGAGAGGTTACCGCGACCTTCTCACCCGCCGCTCCGGGCGGCGCGGCGGTGGACGTTCGCATCGGGCTGGAGTACGTCGGCGCGGAGACCACGGACTATCGGGGCGTCGTGACGCCCGCGGGGGAGCCCGTGCCCTTCGGCTGGGCGGAGTTCCGGCTGCCCATTGACTGGAGCGTGCGCTGGTACGCCTGGGACGACGCGACGGACCCGAGGACGCGGCCGGAATCGTTCGCGGCGCTGATCGCCGGGGAACCGCTGGCGGAAGAAAGTCGAAGTGGGGACCTCGCGTACGCATGGGGCGGCGCGCCCGCCGACGGGGTCCCGGCGGACCGGTTCGCCACGGTCGCGGAGGGGACGTTCACCGCGCCGCCGGGCGAGTACGTCCTGGAAGTCACCACGGACGACGGCTGCCGTGTCACGCTGGACGGCGTGCCGGTCCTGACCGACGCCTGGAAGTACCAGGCGCCGACCCGGTACGCGCGCGACGTGACGATCGTCGGTCCCGAGGGGACGCCGCACGCCCTGCGCGTCGAGCACTTCGAGATCGACGGGTACGCCACGCTCCAGGTGCGCCTGCGCCCGAAGCGGTGACGCCGCCGGACCGCGGGGGCCGTTCGGCGGCGTCTGACCTGTCGGCGGCTGCCGTCCTAGTAATTGGGCACGACGACGGAGCCGCCGGGCGGGTTCGGCTTCGGCGGCACTTTCGTCTTTACGCCGGCGGGCTTGCCCAGGTACCAGAAGGCGAAGCCGATGACGAGAACGAGCAGGACAAGCGCCGCCGCGATGACGGCGGGCGGCACCTCTTTCTTGATCGGTTCGGCGGTCATGAGAATGCGACTCCTTGTCGTCAGTCGAGGCAGCTCATGTCCTCGGACCAGGTGTAATAGATCATCCGGTAGTACTGGTACTGACAGTCGCCGGCCCCGCGCGCCCGAGGCGTCTTGCTCGCGTCCATGAGGTTCAGCAGGAAGTCTTTCTTAAGCCACTTGCTGTGTCCGTCGAAGAATAGGACGTTCATCCCCTCGTTGTGGCGAAAGGCGAGACGCTTCGTTTCCGGGCCGGTCGCGCCGTCGTAGACCCACCATGCGTTGTCGCCCCAGCCGGTGCCGTCGTTCGCGACGACTTCGTACAGCAGGATGCGCTCCGCCGGGAACTTCAGCCGGTCCACGTTCCAGGACGGAATCGGCTCGCCCGGCGCCGCCTGCGCCACGAGCGGCTGGCTCACCACCGCGCCGTAGACGCTGATGCCGTAGGACTTCCCGCGATACTCTAGGTTCGAGTCGTAGGGATTGGAGAACCAGCTCCGGTCCTGCGGCAGGCCGTGGCTGGGGCAGTAGAAGAGCTGCTCGCTCTTGACGTAGGGCTGTACCCAGCCGTTCCAGCACCAGCCCCCCTGCTGCGTCGGCGTCCAGGACGTGTCGCGGATGGACGAGCCGTCGTAGTCCTGGAAGTACATCTGGAACGCGGTGCCCTGCTGGCGCAGGTTGGAGAGGCAGGACGTCTGGCGGGCCTTTTCCCGTGCCTGGGCAAAGACAGGGAACAATATGGCTGCCAGGATCGCTATGATGGCGATCACCACGAGAAGCTCGATGAGCGTGAACCCCGCCGCGCCGGGGCGGCGAGCAAAGCGCTTACCCGGGGCGATGCCCCGGCGGTTTGATCTGCGGCCGTACATGGAACCTCCTCGGATCGGGACGTAAATCGCTGCCCACCGCCCGCCGGGCGGGCGCAGGCGCGGGATCGATGCCAAGCGCGTCTACCAAGATACCTCCTGTCAACGAGTCGCGGTCTCATCGTTCCGGATTACACCGGTTTCGGCGTCCGTGCTCAGGCGATCCTGCGGACGGACTGGCGCGGTACCAGTTCGGCGGGAACGGTTATCAGTTCGGGCAGGTCGTCCACTCCTTCCAGGCGGTCGAGGAGGAGGCGTGCTCCGTGCCGACCCAACTCCTCGAACGCGATGCGCACCGTCGTCAGCGGCGGCGAAAGGGTCTGGCAGAAGGGCTCGTCGTCGAAGCCGACCACGGAGACGTCCTCCGGTACGCGCACGCCCTGCTCCTGGAGCGCCCGGAGGGCGAAGGCGGCGAGGATGTCCGAGCCCATGACGATCGCGGTCGGGCGCGCCTTCAGCAGCCCCGCGACGGCGTCCGCGATCGGCACCTTCGGGCTGTGGGCCGTGGCGATCAGGCCCGGTTCGTGGGCCAGGTCGTGGAGCGAGACGGCCTCCTCGTAGGCGGCCTGCCGCGCGTCGTAGTGGTAGTGGCCCCGGCCCCGCAGGAACCCGATCCGGCGGTGCCCCTGCGCGGCCAGGTGCTCCACCGCCCGGGTCGTGCCGCCCCGGTTGTCCTGTACGACGCGGGGGCAGGTCGAGTGCGCCGGTTCGGCGTCCACCACGACCACGCCGTATCCCGCGCGCTCCAGCCACCGGAGCGCCGGGGCGGGCAGCTCGCCGAACACCAGTACGCCGTCGAAGGCGTGCTGCCGCGCCCAGTCCGCGAGGTGCGAGACGCTGAACTGGTCGCTCGGGAACGAGGCGAAAAGCATTCCCCACATACGCGAGGTCAGCTCCTGCGCGGCCGCCTGGATCTCGCGGAGTTCGGAGAGCGTGTAGAGGGTGTGCTGGCCGTCGAACACCTGCCAGCAGTTCAGCATTGCGATCACCCGGCTCTTGACGGCCGCATGCCCGTGCGGCGTGGCGGAGTCGGGAACCGGCTTTCGGCCCGGATTCGCGCCTTCGGCCACGACCGTCCCGCGCCCTACCGCGCGCAGGAGGATGCCCTTCTGCGCCAGGTCGGACAGGGCGCGTTCGGCCGTCTGGTAGCTGATCCGGTAGTGCGCCGCTATCTGGCGGGCCGACCAGACCACCTGCCCGGAGGTGAGCCGCTCCTCGGCAACGGCGGAAGCTATCTGGTCGCTGATCTGCCGGTACAGCGGCCGCCGCGAGCGCGGGTCCAGTTTGAGTGAGATCATCGTCGTCGGTGACGTGCGGGGCGGGGCGGGGCTTGCATGCGAGCGGTCCGTTCCGCGCGCGGAGCCTCGCTGCTCCTCGCAATGCTATGGGGGATTATGCAATCCCCCGTAGACATGTGTCAAGAGTTGGACGCAAAAAATCGGTGCAATCATAGCATTATGCTATGGCGTCCGCGTCTTCCGCTTCGGCGTCCGGGTCGGGCGTCCGCGCGGCGTCCGCAGGCAGGCCGAAGCGGGGCGCGATCTCCGGGGCGTAGCGCGGGATGTCCCGCCGGAGGCGCAGCAGGGCGAGGTCCTTGTTCTTCGCCTCCAGCATCACGTCGAACGGCGGCGCGTCGGCCGCTAGGGTGCGGAAGAACGCGGCGAACGCGAACGGGTCCACGTAGTCGGCGTGTCCGGTCCAGACGGGCGGGAGGACGACCGTCTCTGTCCCGCCGCCGCCCCGCTTCTTGCGCCGGACCTCGCGGCTCGCGGTGGCGGGCGTCGAGAAGTGGATCTTCGGACGGACGCCCTCGGGCCACGTTCCGAGGAACCGCGCGACCGTGGAGGTGAGCGGATACCCCTCGGGGTTGAAGCACCAGTAGTGCTGGTGGTCGAAGACGAGCGGCACGCCGGTCGCCTCGTGAATCTTCAGGACGTCGGCGGCGCTGTAGCGGATGTCGTCGTTCTCCAGCACCAGGCGGCGGCGCACCGGCTCGGGCAGGATCCGGTACGTGTCCGTCCAGCGGGCGCGGCCGGAATCGCGGTCCCCGTACGCCCCGCCCGCGTGGACCACCAGGACCGCCTCCGGTCCGAGGCGCATCGCGTCCAGGATCTCGGCGGCGGCCGTCAGATCGAGGACGCTCTTCGCCACGAGCGACGGGTCCGGGCTGTTCAGGACGATGAACTGCGACGGGTGCATCGAGAGGCGCAGCCGGAGGGAGGCCGCCAGGTCGCCGAGCGCCTCGAGTTCGCCCGCGCACTCGGCGACCTGGCGGTGGAACTCCGGCAGGTCGGGGTGGGTGGAGTAGGGAGCCAGGTCGCTCGACATCCGGTACATGCGGACGTCGGCCGCGTCCAGATACGCGAAGATATCCCGAAGATACTGAAGGGAGACGGAAAGGTGCGGGCCGCTCTGCCAGCGCCGGGCGTCGTTGCTTTTCAGCCCGTCCCGTCCGAGCACCTTCACGGCGAACCCGAGCCGGGCAGGGGTGGGGGCGTTCGGAAGCGTCATGCGGCATCTGTACCCGCGGGGCGGGCGCGGCAAAAACGCGCGGCGCGGCGGGAACGCCCGCCGGGGCTATCTTGTATGGAATATGGGCGTGCGGTGCGAACAGTATCCCGAGTCGCCGTCCCGCATTGATTCCCGACGACTTTGACGGTATAATTTTGATAGGCGACCACTCTTGTCGCCAAAGCATTTACGGGAAGGCTTACCGGCCCGGAAGCGGTCCGGTCAGGAGGATAGCAAGACGATGGCATCTACGACCCTTGAGGCACCGGTCGCCCCCGCCGGGGACGTGTTCAGCCCGACCCCCGAGACGCCGATCTGTCTCACCACTCGCGCCGCGACGGAGGTCCGGGACATCCTGGAGCAGCAGGGCAACCCCGAGGGCGTCCGCCTGCGCATCTACGTGGCGGGCGGCGGCTGTTCCGGCCTTCAGTACGGCATGGCGCTGGACGAGAACACGGAAGAGGGCGACGCGATCTTCCCCGCCCACGTACAGCACACGCCGCTCGACGGCGAGACCGGCCCGGCCCGGTACGAGACCGAGGAGTCCTTCGGCGTCGTGATCGACGCCATGAGCCTCAAGTACATCTTCGGCTCGATCGTGGACTACGTCACCACCCCGATGGGCGGCGGCTTCAAGGTCGAGAACCCGAACGCGGTGCGCGGCTGCGGCTGCGGCTCCTCGTTCAGCACGGAAGAGGACGCGGGCACCGTCACCGGCGGCTGCGGCTCCTGCTCTTCCCACTAAATTCCTCGGCGCTCCGGCGGCCCGCGCGATACGCATCGCGCGGGCCGTTTTGCCGTTCCAACCTCAAGCAGGGGTCTGGTATAATAGGTCGGTCGCGAGGGGGTGACCTCGGCGCGAGCGAGTGTCCCCCCGATACCCGACACCCATTTTAGAAAGTTGCCGAGCCGCTCGGCAAGGAGTATCCTCGACACCATGGCTAAAGGATCGCCCACGGCGACGCCTTCCAAGAAGGTCAAGTTCGATTCCGAGAAGTATCTGCACTTCTACGAACAGATGGTTCACATCCGGGAGTTCGAGGAGATCTGCGAGCCGGCGTTCCGGGCCGGCAGCCACGGCATCGGCGGCTATCTCCACCTGTACTCCGGCGAAGAGGCGATCGCGGTCGGCATCATCGGGGCGATGGACCTGAAGGACGGGGACTGCTTCATCGGCCACTACCGCGACCACGCGTACGCGCTGGCGGCCGGGTCGGACCCGGGGCAGGTGATGGCCGAGATCTGCGGCAAGGCGACCGGCTGCTCCAAGGGCAAGGGCGGCTCGATGCACATCTGCGACGCCGAGCGCGGCTTCTACGGCGGCTACGGCATCGTCGGCGGCAACGTCCCGATCTCGGTCGGCCTCGGCTGGTCGATCAAGTACCGCGGCGGCGACCAGGTCTGCGCCTGCTTCTTCGGCGACGGCTCGATGAACCAGGGCGGTTTCCACGAGTCGCTGAACATGGCGCAGCTGTACAAACTCCCCGTCCTCTTCGTGCTGGAGAATAACGGCTACGCGATGGGCACCTCGATCGAGCGCAGCCACGCCAACCCGGACCTCGCCTCGCGCGTCGAGTCGTACGCGATGAAGCACGACACCATCGACGGGCAGAACATTTTCACGGTCCACGAGCGCGTCAGCGAGATCATCGCCGAGATGCGCAAGGACCCGCAGCCGTTCTTCCTGGAGTGCAAGACGTACCGCTATCACGGCCACGGGGCGGCGGACGGCGCGGTGACCCAGTCCACGTACCGCACCAAGGACGAGGTGGAGTTTTGGCGGACCGAGCGCGACCCCATCGTCGTCGCCGAGCGCATCCTCCTCGAGGCGGGCGCGCTGTCCGAGGCGGACAGGGACCGCATCCACGCCGAGGCGAAGGAGGCCGCGAAGGCCGCGCTACAGTTCGCCGATGACTCCCCGAACCCGGCTCCCGAAGACCTCCTAAAGGACGTGTACGCTTAAGGAATCTACCTTCCTGCCCCTGGCACCGCCGCAGCGCGGGGCCGGGGGCATAGAACGTTAGACACAACGAAAACATGGCAAAACTTCGCTACGTAGACGCGTTGACGCTGGCCCTCCAGGAGGAGATGGACCGCGACGAGTCGGTGTTCATTATCGGCGAGGAGGTCGGGCAGTACCTCGGCACCCTCCAGGTCACCAAGGGCTTTCTCGACAAGTACGGCCCCAAGCGCGTCGTCGACACGCCCATATCCGAGGTCGGCATCGTCGGCATCGGCATCGGGTCGGCGATGGCGGGCCTGCGCCCGGTGTGCGAGATGATGCGAATGGACTTCGCGCTCCCCGCCTACGACCAGATCGCCCAGCACGCCGCCAAGATCCGCTACATGTTCGGCGGCCAGTTCAAGGTGCCGATGGTCATCCGCGGCCCCTCCGGCGTCGTCAACCAGCTTTCCGCCCAGCACTCGCAGTCGCTGGAGGTGCTCTTCTGCCACTGTCCCGGCCTGAAGGTGGTGGCCCCGGCGACCCCGGCGGACGCCAAGGGCCTGCTGAAGGCGGCGATCCGCGACGACAACCCGGTGGTCGTGCTCGAAGCGCTCAAGGTCTACTTCGACAAGCCGGAGCGCCTGGACGCGATCCTGGACGGCCTGAGCGACGTTCCCGACGACCCGGAGTACGTCGCGAACCTGGGCGAGGCGAAGGTGCTGCGCGAGGGCAAGGACGTCACCCTGATCGGCTACTCCACGATGACGATCACCTGCCTGCGAGCCGCGAACAAACTGGCCGAGGAGGGCATTTCTGCGGAGGTCGTGGACCTGCGCTCGCTGCTGCCGCTCGACATGGCGACC
>DATLHN010000697.1:0-9562 GCA_035539875.1 Armatimonadaceae bacterium | reverse complement strand
GCACAGGCCCCCGCGCCGAAGATGATCCCCCCGCCCGGCATCGCCGTGCCCGACCCCGTCCGCGCCGAGCTTTCCGCCGGCCTCGCCGCCCTGTCGCGCGACGTCGATACCCTGCGGACCCGTGGAAAGGCCAACGACGCTCTGCTCGCGCGGCTGCCGGACGTGCTGATATTCGAGAAGGCCGTGCGGCGGGCGCTGGAGGAGAACGAATTCTACAAGCCGGGCGAGTTCGAGACGGCGAAGCGGCTGCTCGCGCAGGGCCGGGAGCGCGCCGCCGCGCTGAAAGAGGGGAGAACCCCCTGGCTGGAGCAGGCCGGGCTGGTCGCCCTGGGGTACGTCAGCGAGATCGACGGCTCGGTGCAGCCGTACGGGCTGGTGGTGCCGCCCGCGTGGAAGGCGGGCGAGAAGACGCCGCGCCGCCTCGACTTCTTCCTGCACGGGCGCGGCGAGACGCTGACGGAACTTGCGTTCATCGACCAGCGCCAGAAGTCGGCGGGGGAGTTCACTCCCGAGGGCGCGTTCGTCCTTCACCCTTACGGGCGCTTCTGCAACGCCAACCACCTGGCGGGCGAAGTGGACCTCTTCGAGGCCCTAGAGGACGTCAAGCGGCGCTACGCGGTAGATGACGACCGCCTCGTGATCCGCGGGTTCTCGATGGGCGGCGCGGGACAGCAGGGGCGATCTCATGCCTCCTGTTTCCGCCCCGCCGCCGCCGTTCTCCTGCCTGAAACGTGTTACCGGGCTGGCTCTTCTTGCCGCTGCGCCGCGTCCCGGACGTACCGGGCGATCAGTTCCTGGGCCTCGCCCGCGTTGCCGATCCGCTCGGCCTTCCAGTAAGCGCCGCCGTTCTTGCGGACGTACTTGCGGACCAGCAGATCTACGGTCACCCGCTTGCCGTCGGAGAGTTTCGTGTCCACCCCGGCGACGAAGAGTTCGTTCCCGCGCGCCAGCGTCAGGGTGAAGACGCCGTCCGTCTTGCTGCCCGGGAACTCCGCCTGTACCAGGTCGCGGGCCGCCTGGCGCACCTTCTTCAGGTCGTCGCCCTCGGCCTCCTCGGCGTAGACCATCTCCCCGGAGACGCCCCCTCCCGACGGGGCGTCCACCGCCTGGGTTTCCATGGCGACGGGGATGGGCGGGGTCATCGCCGCGCTACCGCACTGGCCTCCGGTGCGTACGGCGGAGGCGACGCCCACGAGGACGGCGGCGATGGCGAACGGCAGGACGAACATTTTGCGCTGGTTCATAGCGTCGGGACCTCCGGCATAGGTAATCGTGTTCCTGGTGCTTCAGTATACCCCTCCTCGCCCATCGGGGGTAGAATCTGCCCGTGTACGACACCGCCCGCCTGCTGGACAGCTACCGGAAGGAGTCCGAGGACCGCGCCGAGATCATCGACCTCGCCGACGCGGCCGGCACGATCATCCTCGTCGTCGCCGACGGCGTCGGCGGGCGCGAGTGTGGCGGCCCGGCGGCGGAGCGCGCGGTGACCATGGTGCGCGAAGCAGCGACCGGCAGCGAAAGCCTGCGCGTCGACCGGCCGGAGGCGTGGCACTCCCTCCTGCACGAGATCGACGACGCCCTCGCGGCCGACCCGGGCTGCGGGCAGACGACGCTGGCGGCGGTCGCCGTCACCCCTCGACGCCTCGTCGGAGCCAGCGTCGGCGACTCGGAGGCGTGGTGGATCGACGCCGACGGCCACTTCGACCTGACCGGCGGGCAGCGCCGCAAGCCGCACCTCGGCACCGGCGCGGCGGAGGTCATCCCCTTTTCACTCCCTGCACCGTCCGGATCGGGCACGCTGCTGGTCGCGTCGGACGGGCTTTTCAAGTACACGCCCCCGGAGCGCATCCTGGACGCCATCGCCGCCGCCGCGTCTGGCGGCGAAGCCGAAAACCTGGACGCGGTCGCGAAGCGCCTCGCCGACCTCGCCCGCCTCTCCTCCGGCCAGTTGCTCGACGACATCGCCCTCCTGCTGTGCCGCCGCGAGGGTAGCGGATCGCCGCGCGGCGGTCTCGCGGACCGGTTCCGCCGCCTGTTCCGCCGATGACCGGGCCTCCGGTTGAAGGGGCAGCGATGGTTTCGGGTCTGAACCGCCGACCGGTTCACCGAACTTTCCCCGAGGAGGACACCATGCCGCAAAATCGTTCGTCCGCTGCCCTCGCGCTCGCTACTCTCGCGCTCGCTTCGTTCGCGTGCGTCACGCCCGCCTCCGCCGCGCCGCGTCAGCAGCCTTCCACGACTGCCGGACGCGTTAAGACGGACGGGAACCAGCGCACCGAGACGTTGGACCTGACCTACGTAAAGCCGTCCGAAGTCGTCGCGGCACTGGCGACAGGTTCGAAGGCGGGCGAGGGCGGCGCGCCCCCTCTCCTGCCCGCGGGCCTTTCCCGCGTCTCGCCGGACGACGCCGCCGGGACACTTACGGTCCGTGGCAGCGCCGCCTCGATAGACGAGCTGCGCGAAATGACCCGCCTGCTGGACGTCGCGCCGCGGCGAGTGCGGCTGAACGTGCGCATCCTCCGCGGCACGTTCACCGGAAAAGCCGTGGAGGCGGTTACGGAAGTCGCGGCGTTCACCAGCGAGGTCACCAATAATCGGGCGGGCGAGTCTACCGCGATCGGCGACGGGCACATCTTCCGGGCGCGCCTCACGCCCCACGTCAACGGCGACGGTTCGGTGTCGCTGGCGGCTTCGCTGTCTCAGGTGACGCAAACGGACGGGCATCCGCTGCCGGAGCCGCCCCGCGCCGTCCACGCCCGCATCGCAGGAGGCGGCGTAGCACTTCTGGCCGCCGGGGAGCCGTCCGGCGGTACGACGACCCGGATACCGATCACGGGGCAGGCCGGGACCGTCCAACTGCCCGACGGACGGAAGCCGGGTCCGCTGTACCTGTTGGAGGTGACGGCCGCCGTCCTGGAGCCCGGCAGGCCACTCTACGCGCGGCGGGAGCAGTCGCCGCCTGGCGGGGCACGTCGGCAGTCAGTACCTATTTTGAGCGACCTCCCCATCATCGGCCGCCTGTTCTCCGAGCGGAAGCCCGCGGTACAATAGCGGCGATGAGTCGCCGACACCGCCGCCGTACCCTCGCCCCGCTGCTCGCGAGCGCGGGCCTCGTCCTCGCCCTTCTTCCGGCCCTCGCGCCCGCGCAGCAGCAGAAGCCCGTCGCCACGAAGATAACGCTCCGCCACGCCGACGCGGCGGACGTCATCACCCTGCTCAAGCGGGCGCACCGATCCGGCAAAGCCACCGCCCCGACGGGCGCGGAGGGACCCGACGATTGGATGCCCGGGGGCGTGACCGCGATCTCCCCGATCGAGAAGGGCCGCGCGCTCAGCGTCAAGGGCACGCCGGACGGGGTCCGGATGCTGGAAGGACTGGTCTCCCTGCTCGACGTACCGCAGAAGCAGGTTCTGGTGAAGATGCGCGTGCTCCGCGTCTCGTTCGGCGCGAACGGCAAGAAGACGGAGACCGTGCTCCAGCAGCCGCGCATCACCACCTTCCACAACAAGCCCGCGCAGATTCAGATCGGCGACAGGTCCGGGCGGAACAACCTCCTGATCCGCGTCACGCCGCGCCTGCCCGGCGGCGGACAGGCGACGCTGGTGACGCTGCTGAGCGTGACCTGGCCCCGCGGGACGCGTGATACGCTGGAGCGCCCGGTCAGCGTCCCGCTCGGCTCGACCCGGCGCGTCATCGGGGTCACGGACTCCGAAGAGACGCCGGTCATGCAGGCGGTAGGCCGGGGCGACCTGCCCGAGGCGTGGGGCAAGCCCTGCGTCGCCGTCTACGTCGAGGCGACGCCCACCGAGGTCCCGCAAAAAAAGACGGGCGGGCCGTAACCGGCCCGCCCGCCCTGCTTAACAACCCGCGCTACGCGCTCGCTACCCGGCGTTGCGGTGGCACCGCTTGAACTTCTTGCCGGAGCCGCAGGGGCACGGGTCGTTCGGCCCGACGTTGGAGAAGTCCAGACCGCCCGCCTTCTCGCGCGCGGCGGTCGCGGCGGCGGCCAGCAGCGCGTTCTGACCGAAGTCGGGCATCGCGACCGGGCGGGGCGACGCTCCCAGCGGGGACGCGCCCGTCGGCACCCCGTCGCCTTCCCCTTCCACGTACTCGCCGCCCTCGCCGTTGCCCATGCCCATGGTCGCCATCAGGCGGCGGATCGTCTCCTCGTCCAGCTCCTGGCCGTCCTCGCTGACGATGCCGCCCGCGAGCATCTGGTCGAACAGGCTCGTGTCCGGCTGCTCGAACTGGACCTGGGCCACGAACAGATTGCGCAGGACCTCGGTCTGGATGCCCGCCTGCGTCTGCTCGAACAGCTCCAGCGCCTCCTTCTTGTAGGCCACGAGCGGGTCCATCTGGGCGTACCCGCGCAGGCCGATGCCCTCGCGCAGGAACTCCATGTCCGCGAGGTGGTGCACCCAGGACTGGTCGATCTGGCGCAGCGTGATGTGGCGCTCCACGTCGCGCATGATCTCCGGCCCGAACTCCGCCTCCTTGTCGCTGTACGACTGATCCGCGGCCTCGTGCAGCCGGTCGACCAGCGCCGCCTTCTCCAGAGACTCCGCCTCTTCCAGGCCTACGAACTGCATCACCGGGAAGACCGTGCCCAGGTTCTCCAGCAGGCCGGTGCGGTCCCACTCCTCCGGCGGCACGGTGTCGGACAGGTAAAGGCCCACCGCGTTGTCGACAACGGCGTGCAGGTGGTTGACGAGCGTGTCGCGCAGTTCCGCGCCCTCGATGATCTTGCGGCGCTCGCGGTAGATGACCTCGCGCTGGACGTTCATGACGTCGTCGTACTCGAGGACGTGCTTGCGGGCGTCGAAGTTGTGCTGCTCGACCTTCTTCTGAGCCCGCTCGATGAGTTTCGAGAGGAAAGGCGTGTCCACCGCCTGGTCCTCCGCCCACTGGTTCATCAAGCCCGCCTGCATCATGTTGTTCCGGTCGCCGAAGACGCGCCAGAGGTAGTCCTCCAGCGAGACGTGGAACTTGCTGGTGCCGGGGTCGCCCTGGCGTCCCGCGCGACCGCGGAGCTGGTTGTCGATGCGCCGGGCCTCGTGCCGCTCGGTGCCCAGGATGAACAGGCCGCCGAGGGCGCGCACGGCCTCGCGCTCCCGCGCGTAGTCCACCGGCTCTTCGCCCAGGGCAATGGTGCCCGCGCCCGCGGGTCCCAGGTCCTCCGGGTTGTCGGGCTGGTCAAGCTTCCCGACGACGTGCGCGATGCCGTTCATCCCGCCCGCGCCGTTGCGGCTCTTCCCGCCGCGGCGGTAGGACATGTCGACCGGCTTGATCGAGCCGTCCGCCTCCTCGATCTCCTTGTAGTGCGTGCCGCCGAGCAGGATGTCGACGCCGCGCCCGGCCATGTTGGTCGCGATGGTCACCGCGCTGCGGCGGCCCGCCTCGGCGATGATGCGCGCCTCCTGCTCGTGGAACTTGGCGTTCAGGATGTTGTGCGGGATGCCGTGCATCAGCGCCGCCACCAGCGGCTCGCGCCCCTCCGGCTCTATGCCCAGGAGCTGCATGAGAGGGTCGATCGCGGCCCCGGGCTGGTCGCGGTCGATCAACTTGATGTCGGTCGCCAGGTCCCGCGCCACGGGTGTCAGCTTGAGCAGGGAAAGCTGTTCGAGCGTCGTGTTCAGCAGGTCGCTGTACTGCCCGTACTTGTCGCCCAGCTCCTTCGCCTTGGCCTCCAGCGCCTGCCGCAGCAGGTGGACGGCGCACAGCTTCTCCAGCGCCTCGAACGTCAGGCGGGCGGAGACGCGCTCACTCATGTCGATCGAGCGCGTACCGACGAGCACCGGCTGCTGGCGGCAGTGGACCTGGAGGATCTCGGTCGTGATGCCGCGCAGCTTGGACTCCTCGGTCTTGTAGATGATGTCCGCCAAATCCTTGCGGACCATCGGCCTGTTGGTCGGCACCTGCACGACGTCGAGGGCGTAGATCTTGCGGAACTCGTCCTCCTCGGTCTTGGCGGTACCGGTCATGCCCGCGAGCTTGCGGTACAGGCGGAAGTAGTTCTGGATGGTGATCGTCGCCAGCGTCTGCTGCTCGTTCTCGATGGCGATGCCTTCCTTGGCCTCGACCGCCTGGTGCAGGCCGTCCGACCAGCGCCGCCCGAACATCAGGCGTCCCGTGAACTCGTCAACGATGACGACCTCCGGCTTGCCCTCGCGGTTCTCGCGCACCACGTAATCGCGGTCCTTGATGAAGACCGCGTGCGCCTTCAGCGCCGCGACCGCGTGCTGCATGAGCGGGAGGTTCTCCATCGCGGAGATGTCCTCGATGTCCAGCGCGCGCTCTACCTTCTCCAGCCCCTTTTCGGTGAACGAGGCCGACTTCGCCTTCTCGTCGACGGTGTAGTCCTTCTCGTCGGTCTCGGTGTCGTACTTGTCCTTCTTCTGCTCGCCGCGCTCCAGGGACGGGATGATCTTGGTCATCGCGTAGTAGAGGTCGGACGACCGCTCGGCGGTGCCGGAAATGATGAGCGGCGTGCGCGCCTCGTCGATCAGGTTCGAGTCGCACTCGTCCACGATCGCGAAGTTGTGCCCGCGCATCTGGACGATGTACTCCAGGCTCGGGGCCATGTTGTCGCGCAGGTAGTCGAAGCCGAACTCGGCGGACGTCCCGTACGTGATGTCGCACTGGTACGCCTCGCGCCGGTTCATGATCGGGCGCGAGTAGCGGTAGCGGGCGTCGAGCCCGTCCGCCGACGGGTCCTCGTACTCGGGGTCGTACAGGAACGTGCCGCCGCCCTCGCCGGTCTCGGGCGAGGAGCCCTGGAGGATGCCGACGGTCAGGCCGAGCGCGTGGAACAGCGGCCCCATCCAGACCGCGTCGCGCTTGACCAGGTAGTCGTTCGCGGTGACGACGTGGACGCCCCGGCCCGCGATCGCGTTGAGGTAGGTGCCGAGGGTACACATGAGGGTCTTACCCTCACCGGTCTTCAGCTCCGAGATACGGCCGTCGTGCTGGACCATGCCGCCGATGAGCTGGACGTCGAAGTGGCGCATCCCGAGGACGCGGCGGCTCGCCTCCCGGCAGGCGGCGAACGCCTCGGGCAGGAGCGGGTCGAGCGCGGAGTTGATGGCGTCGCGCAGGACGTGCAGCTCGCGCGAGTTCCCGGAGGCCTTGGCCTCCTTCTCGCGGATCTCCAGGGCCTCTTCGCCGCCCTGCTTGTCCATGGCGGCGCGGTAGCGCTCGCGGAACTCTTCGGTCTTGGCGCGCAGTTCGTCTTCGCTGAGCTTCTCGAACTGCGGCTCGAGCGCGTTCACCTTTTCGACGAGTTTGCGGTAGCGCGCGACGTCGCGCTCGTTGCGGTCAAAAAACTTCTGCAGGAATCCCATGGTAAGACCTCTCGGAAACCGCCCCGCGCACAGTGCTGCGGACGGTCTCTGCGTGCCGCGGGTCGAAAACCCGCGGAGTAGCGTTCAAACGACGGCTCTTCAGCCGGTATCGGTGGCAGAGGTCTTAGGCGGGGGGGGCGCGCGGGGCGCTGAGACGTGGCGTAGAGGCGGGACGGAGCGCGTCGGGCGGGGGGAGCGAGGCCTTGCCCACCGGAGCCTCGTCCGGTACCAGGAGAACGGTCTGCGCGGGGAGAAGGACGTAGGCGGGGGCGGCGGCACTGCCACCGCCGGACGCGTCTTCCGACTCCTGCCCTTCCGGGGCGGGGTCGATGCGCGTCTCCTCGCCCTCCGCGGCGAGGCGCGCGGCGCGCAGCAGCGCCTCCTCGTCGTCCGCGCCGCGGCGGCGCGGACCTTCCGCGGCGGCGTCCGCCGCGGTCCGTACCGGAGCGGCAGTCGCCACGTGCAGGGCGTGCATAAGGGCCTGCGCCGTCGCCGGCGACAGCAGCAGCGTGGAAAGGAGCACAACGCTCCAGCCCCAGGTGGGGCGCCGGTGCAGGACCTTACTCATGACGAGATGCGGGCAAATCGACCGGCCCCTGCCGGATGCTTCCGAAATGACCCGCCTATTATATCACGCAGGGAAGGGGCGGGTTCCCGGCCCGCGAAACGTTGCGCCCCCCGGGAATCCGGGGCATACTTACGATAAATCGCCATATCGTGTACGATAAACACGATCACAGGGTGGCCACGTGCTCATCGAATCCCTTCTCGACACCGACCTCTACAAGTTCACGATGCAGCAGTGCATCTGGGACCGCTTCCCGCACGCCAGCGCCGAGTACGCGTTCAAGTGCCGCAGCGAGTGGGCGGACCTGCGTCCCTACGCGGACGAGATCCGGAGCGAGATCGACGCGCTCGGCGGCCTGCGCGTCACCGAGGAGGAGCTGGACTACCTGAGCGCGATCCGCTACATCCGGCCGGGCTACGTCGACTCCCTGCGCGGCTTCCGGCTCGATCCCGCCGCCGTGCGCGTCTTCGACGACGGCGAGAACCTCGGGATACGGGTGGCGGGCAACTGGTACCAGACCATCCCCTGGGAGGTGCCGATCCTCGCCATAGTCAACGAGGTCTACTTTCGCAACACGCAGCCGGACGCGCCCGAGACCCACCCCTCCGGCCGCCAGCGGCTGCGCGAGAAGAGCGCGCGCGTGAACGCCTCCCCGGTCCCGCTGCGGGTCATCGAGTTCGGCACGCGCCGCCGCTACAGCCGGGCGTGGCAGCGGGAGGTGGTGGCGACCCTGCAGCGGGAGACGGGCGCGGCGCTGATCGGGACGAGTAACATGCACCTGGCCCGGACGATGGGCATGAAGCCCTACGGCACGATGGCGCACGAGTTCCTCCAGGCCGGGCAGGCGTTCACCCACGTCGCCGACTCCCAGAAGTTCGCCCTGAAGGAGTGGATGGAGGAGTACCGGGGCGACCTCGGCATCGCCCTCTCCGACGTCTTCGGCATGGACAAGTTCTTCGAAGACTTCGACCTGCTCTTCTCCAAGGCGTACGACGGGGCGCGCCACGACTCCGGCGACCCGTACGAGTGGTGCGAGAAGCTCATCGCCCACTACGAAAAATGGGGCATCGACCCGCGCACCCGGAGCGCGGTATTCAGCGACGGCCTGACCATCGAAAAGGCCATCGCGCTCGCCGAGCGGTTCGAAGGGCGCGTCCGCACCTCCTTCGGCATCGGGACCCACCTCACCAACGACTTCGACTTCCCGGCGCTCCAGATCGTGCTAAAACTGGTGCGGCTGAACGGCCGCCCGGTCGTGAAGGTTTCGGACACGCCGGGCAAGACCATGTCGGAGGACGACGTCTACCTCGCCTACGTCCGCAAGGCGGTCGGCATCGACTGAAGACGCGCGCCGCGGCCTGCTGGCTCGCTTTTACGGAGCGTCGGTCAGCAGGATGGTGAGGGTCGGGTCGGCCACCGGGAACTTCGCGGCGGCGGGATCGAACTGAAGCGTCAGCTTCCCCGGCGTCGCTCCTTCGGGGACCGCGTGCCCGGCGGGGTAGAAGAAGCGCAGGGTGAGCGTCCCCTGCCGGCCCGGCGGGCACTCCTGCTCCAGGGAGGCGTCCACGCCCGAGGCGGCCAATTCCCCCATCGCCAGGGCCGTCCCCGCCGAATCCGCGCACTTGAGCCGCGCGCTCGTCAGACCCGGGGCGAC
>DATLHN010000696.1:0-2009 GCA_035539875.1 Armatimonadaceae bacterium | reverse complement strand
TTCCGGTCGGCGACCCGCCCCCGCTGCCGCCGTCGTCCCCGCCGCCTCCGCCACAGCCTCCGGTAAGGGAAAACGCCGTCACCGCACCCGCGCCCAGCGCGAGGCGTGCCAGAAGAACGCGCCGAGAGAACCGCACATCGTCCATGAATTTAGCTCCTCGCCGGACGCCGGGGCGGGGCACCCTTGCCCACCGCCGCCGGGCGTCGTCGTGTGCATTATACGAGCAGTCCGGCCGATTGCAGGCAGAGGCGGCGGGCGTACTTTACGCCGTGTCTCGCGTCTCCGGGGAGCGGGTGGCGACCCACTGCATGGCCGCGCCCGCCGCCATGATGGCGAGGCCGAGCCAGAAGATGCGGTCGAAGCCGACGACCTTGAGGAGCGGGAGGCTGACCAGGGGGGCGATGACCCCGCGCACGCCGAGCAGGAGGGAGTGGACGGCCTGGTACTGCGCCGCGCGGCCCGGCGCGGCGTAGGTGAGCGTGCTCTGCATGTACGAGAGCTCGATGCAGGAGTTGGCGAGGCCCGAGAAGACGGCGGCGACGAACAGCAGGCCGATGCCGGGGTGCAGCAGGTAGACCGGCGTGATGCTCATCATCATCAGGATGCCGTAGAGGACGGTGCGCGGCGCGCCCCTGCGGTCCATGAACCGGCCCCAGAACACGAACCCGGCGATGGAGGCGAGCGCGGTGACGTTCGCCAGGTTCGCGATCTGCGTGTTGGCTATGTCGAGGACGTCTACCTGGTAGAGCGCGTAGATGGGGCCGAGCATCAGGTTGCCGAAGCCGTAGGTGAAGACCGAGAGCGCGAACCAGCGGTAGGCCGTGTGGTCGCGCAGGATGCTCAGCGTGTCCCGGACGAACGGGCCGAAGGGCATCCGGCTTCGCTCCGCGCGGGCGTTCGCGGCGACGGCCTCGGGCAGGGGGCGGACGTGGGAGAACGCCACCGCCGCGCCGATGCCGAACAGCCCCGCGACGGGGAAGACGGTCCGGTAGTCGAGCCCGCGGTCGAGCAGGCGGCCCGCGAGCATGGTCGCCAGGAAGGTCGCGCTCTGCGCGACGACGCGGACGTAGCCCATGAGGCGGCCCCGCGACCGATCCGGGTAGATGTCGCGCATCATGGACGTGTACGCGGGCGTCGAGATCGTCCCGATGAACTGGAGCAGGAACAGCAGCCCGACGAACGGCCCGGCCGCGCCTACGAACGGCATGAGAAGGAGCATGGCACGGGCGACGGTCCAGGACGCCAGGCAGAAGGGCAGTTTGGAGCGTCCCTCCATCTGGCGCGCCCAGATCGGCGCGAAGAGGTTTCCCACGAACGGCGCGGCGGCGAGCAGCGCGATGGCGGCGTCGCTCGCGCCAAGGTCGCCGCGCGCGATGCGGATGAAGAAGGGGAACGACATGCCGGTGTACGCGCCGACGCAGGCCCCGGCCAGAACGTCCCAGCGCAGCGAGTGGCGGGCGGGGCGGGGGACGTCCAGCAGGTCGCGCACCCGCCGGAGCGTGCGTATCCGCAGCGACGACCGTACGGGGGGGCGGGCGCGACGGCGCGAGCGTTCGGTCATGGCAGATTCCAGTCTACCATGCGGGCAGGGGAGGATGATTTCCCGCGAACGCCGTTGAATAAGCCCGTGATGGCCCGGCTACACGACACGGGCCGCCCGGGATAGGGAGTACGCCGCATGTGCCCCATGGTGTCAACGACTGCCGCCGCCGCCACCCCGTCTTCGTCCGCCCGCAACCGCCTCCGTCGCGCCCTGCACGGTTTCGGGGTCGCCGCTCTGGCAGCCGCCTCGCTCCTCGCCGCCGACGTCGGACGTACCGCCCGCGCGGACCTGGCTACCCTCGTCGCCGTCCGGGACACGACCCTCTTTGAGGACGCGGAAGGGGACCTCGGCGGCGGGCAGACGATCCGTCTCTTCGCCGGGCGTACGGGCCAGGCCAGCGACTACGTCCGGCGTGCCCTGCTCGCCTTCGACTTCTCCACCCTGCCCCAGGGGGCAGTCATACAGC
>DATLHN010000695.1:0-10323 GCA_035539875.1 Armatimonadaceae bacterium | reverse complement strand
GGATACTCCGGAAATCTTTACGGTTAACCGGTCAATAAGTGAACAAATCGGGGCGGGCTGCGTCCTGAAGCCATGAGATGATGTCGGCAGGATCACCGCAGCCCGTTTCTTTCCTATCTGGTCTTTCCCTCAAGGACGGTTTCGAGTGGGTCGAGCTTGAAGAAGTTCGGCCGGACGACGAAGCCGTGCGCGCCGTCCCCGGCGACTTCGCGCTGAAGCACCAGGTTCTCCCCCTGTGCTACGAGCACGGCATATTGGTCGTGGCGATCGGCGCGCCGCAGGCGCTCTCCGCAGTAGACGACCTCGCCATCCTCCTCCAGGCTCCCACCCGGGCCGTGCTGGGGTCGCCCCAACTCATCCGCGAGAAGATCGAGGAGATCTTCCTCGAAAAGATCCTCGCGGGCATCCCGGGCGCGTCGGACGACGGCGAGATCGGGGACGTCGACGAAACGACGGACTTGGCGGACCTCCAGAAGATGGCGGGCGAGACCGCCGTCGTTCAGATGGTCAACCTGGTCTTCGCGCAGGCGGTCCGCGACGGGGCGAGTGACATCCACATCGAGCCGTACGAGCGCGAGGTGAAGGTGCGCTACCGCGTGGACGGCATGCTGCGCGACGTGATGGCACCGCCCAAGCGCATGCACGCGGCGCTGGTCTCCCGCCTCAAGATCCTCGGCGAGATGAACATCGCCGAGCGGCGGCTGCCGCAGGACGGGCGCATCAAGATCGTGATCGCGGGCCGCCCGGTGGACGTCCGCGTCAGCATAGTCCCGACCGTATTCGGCGAGCGCGCCGTCATGCGCATCCTGGACAAGGGCACGGCGATGCTCGGTCTGGAAGAGCTGGGCATGCGCGCGGACACGCTGGCGCGCTACCGCCAGATCATCGGGGTGCCCTACGGGGTCATCCTCGCCACGGGGCCGACCGGCTCCGGCAAGTCCACATCGCTCTACGCCTCGCTTCAGGAGATCTGGTCGCCCACGACCAACATCCTGACCATCGAGGACCCGGTCGAGTACCAGGTTCCCGGCATCTCCCAGATCCAGGTCCGCCCGCAGATCGGGCTGACGTTCGCGAGCGGCCTGCGCAGCATCGTGCGCCAGGACCCGGACGTCATCATGGTCGGCGAGATCCGCGACCACGAGACGGCGGAGATCGCGATCCACGCCGCGCTCACGGGCCACCTCGTCTTCTCCACGCTGCACACCAACGACTCGCCCGGCGCGGTGACGCGCCTCCTGGACATGGGCGTCGAGCCCTACCTGGTCGCCTCGTCGCTGATCGGGGCCATCGCCCAGCGGCTCGTGCGGCGCGTCTGCCCGAACTGCGCCGAACCGTACGAGCCGTCGCCCGAGTCCCTGGAGGGCGTCGGCATCCGGCCCGAGGACTGGCAGGGGCGGCCCGAACTGCCGTTCCGCAAGGGACGCGGCTGCGAGAAGTGCCAGCACAGCGGCCACAAGGGGCGCGTCGGCCTGTACGAGCTTTTCGTCATCGACGAGCCGGTGCGCCGCATGACGGTCGACCGCGAAAGCTCCTCCGTTCTCAAGGAACACGCCATCAAGACGCACGGCATGCGCACGCTCCTCGGGGACGGGCGCCTGGCGGTGCTGGAGGGAAGGACGACGCCCGAAGAGGTGCTCCGCGTCTGCCAGCGGGAGGCTCTCTGATGGCGAACCTCACCTTCGCGTACACGGCGCTCGACGCGGCCGGGGCGCGGCGCTCTGGCGTCATCGAGGCGGAGTCCTCCGAGGCGGCGGTCGCCCTCCTCGGCGCGGACGGACGCTTCGTCCTGGAGATTCGGCCGCACGCCGCGAAAACCGGCGCGGACCGGCCGACCGCAGGCCGCCGCAAGCCGCCGTCGAAGCAGGAACTCGCCCTGTTCACCCGCCGCCTCGCGGACCTTTCGGCGGCCGGGCTGCCGCTCGACCGCGTGCTCCAGGTCGTCGCCGAGCAGTCGGAGAGCGCGACGCTGAAGGGGATCGCCGAGGACGCCCTCGCCGACGTCCGCTCGGGAACCCCGGTCAGCCAGGCGCTCGCGAAGTACCCGAAGTTCTTCCCGGACGTCTTCACGCAGACGCTGCGCGCCGGCGAGGCGAGCGGGCAGTTCGCCGAGGTCGCGGGTCGGCTCGCGGACTTTCAGGAGACCGAGGTGGCGCGCCGCAGCCAGGTCGTCAGCGCGCTCATCTACCCGAGCGTCCTCGCGCTTACCGCCGTCTTCGTCGTCGTGTTCCTCCTGGCGTTCGTCGTGCCGCGACTCTCGGGCGTCTTCGAGGACCTGGGCGACGATCTGCCGATCACGACCAAGATCCTGCTCGGCGGAACCGACTTCGTCACGAAAAACTGGATACTTGTCGTCGGCGGGATTGTCGGAGCGATTGTCGCCGCGCGCGCCTGGGCGATCACCCCGGCGGGCGCGGAGGCGAAGGACCGGTTCATCCTGAACGCGCCGGTGATCGGGCCGGTGATCACCAAGGCGACGATCTCGCGCTTCGCCCGCGTCCTCGGCACGCTCGTCTACGGCGGCGTGCCGATCCTCGAAGCCCTGGAGATCGCGGGCCTGTCGGCCGGGAATCGCGTCTTCCAGCGCAGCGCCCAGGAAGTGGAGGGCGAGGTGCGCGCGGGGCGGCCGATCGCGGAGGCCATGCGCGACACGGGGTCGTTCCCGCCGGTGCTGACCCACATGGTCGCCATCGGCGAGGAGACCGGCGACCTTCCGCGCATGCTGGAGCGGGTCTCCCGCTCGCTCGACTTCGAGGTGGACACCGGCATGCGCCGCCTCGTCTCGCTGGTCGAGCCGGTCATCGTCCTGTCCATGGGCGCTTTCGTCGGTTTCGTCGTCCTTTCGGTACTGCTGCCTATCTTCCAGGCCCAACAGGTTGTCAAATGAAGAAGATGTACACGCCGCCGCGCGCTGCCAGGCGCGCCTTCACCCTTATCGAAATGCTGGTCGTCGTCCTGATCCTCGCGATCCTGGCGGCGCTGATCGTCCCGCGGGTCGTGAACCGGACCGGCGACGCCAAGCGGGCGAAGGCGGCGAGCGACATCGCGACGCTCTCGAGTCTTCTCCAGCAGTACCGCCTGGACAACGACCGCTTCCCGACGACCGAGGAGGGGCTGAACGCGCTGCGGGTGCAGCCCGCCGACGCCGCCAACTGGCGCGGCCCGTACACCAGCAAGGAACTTCCCGCGGACCCGTGGGGCAACGAGTACTCGTACGAGTTCCCGGGCCCGGACGGCGAGGACGACTTTTTGATCATCTCCTACGGGGCCGACGGCGCGCCGGGCGGAGAGGGCGATGCGAGCGATCTCACCAGTGAATAGGCTGCGTCTACGGCGGGCGGCGGGCGGCTACACGCTCATCGAGGCGTGCGCCGTGATCGTCGTCGTTGCCGTGCTGGCCGCCTCGGTCATCCCGAACCTGGTCGCGCTCAAGCGCACCCGCGACATCCGGAAGGTCGAGGCCAGCGTCCAGCGCCTCCCGCTGCAGGCGCGGGTCGAGGCGCGCCTCGGCCGGGTGCCGGTCGTGATGCGCGTGGAGGGCGACGAACTGGTGCTGGAGCGTCGCCCTCCCGCCCCGCGCGCCGGGGCCGACGGCTCCGCGGCGGCGGCCGAGGCCGAGGCGGAAGTCTTCAAGCGCGTGCCGCTCGGCGAGGACATCCGGATCGACGCGATCCAGCAGGGCGTGGAGACCGTGGACGTGGCGTCCTGGGAGTGGACGGTATACCCGGACGGCTCGTGCAACGCGGTCAACCTGGAGTTCGTGGAGGGCGACGCCCGGAAGTCGCTGGTGGTCCCGAGCGAGGGCGACGCCCGCTGGGTGACCGGCGAGGAGGTCGAACCCGCCGAAGAGCGTTGGGCCGCCGGGGAGATCGAGCAGCGTGGCTAAGCGGCGGGCCGCGGCCCCGCTTGCGGGCGCGTGGTGCGGCGGGTTCACGCTGGTCGAGATGCTGGTCACGATCCTCTTGGTCGGATTGGCTCTGACGGGCGTGTTCGGCGGCATCCGCTCGCTCACGGCGGCGGAGATCAAGGCCCGCGACGCGGACCTGATCCAGCGGCTCTGCGCGCAGAAGTTCAGCGAACTCGGGAGCGTCACCGACCCGCGCACCGCGGAGACCTCCGGCGACTTCGCCGAGGAGGGGTACGAGGACGTCGAATGGACGCTGGAGGTCGAGCCCAGCGGCTCCCTCAGCGTCGACCAGGTGACCGTGACCGCCACCCGCAACGACGAGTCACAGACTCTGACGGGCCTGGTCTTCGTCCGGCCGCAGGCCGGGGCCGCGGCCCCGTGAGCGGGCGGAGCCGGAGACGGACGGCGGGGATCACCCTGATCGAGGTACTGGTCGTCGCCGTGATCATGGCGATCCTGACCATCGCGGTCGCCTACGCGTTCGTCGCGGGGGTCGATCTGGAGCGGGCGCAGGCGCAGCGCCAGTCGACGCGCGACCGGCTGGCGCAGGTGGAACAGCGCATGACGGTGCTGCTCCAGGGGGCGAAGCTGAGCCAGGACGCCGACGACGCGTCCACGTTCTTCGTCGCGGCCTCCGAAAGCGGCGACGAAACGCTCGGGAGCGACCGGCTGACGTTCACGACCGTCGCCCCCGGCGTGGCGCTGGCCGCGCGGGCGAGCGAGGACGATTTCGCCACGCAGCACGAGGCATCCGGACCGGTCGGCGGGGTCGCGGAGGTTTCCTGGGGCCTCACCCCGCTCGGCGACGCGGGCGACCGGACCGGCCTGTTCGAGCGCAGCAGAGGCCGAGCGACGGAGACCCGGCGCAGGGCGGAAGCGAGACGCTGCTCGACCCGCAGATCGAGCGCGTGGGATTTCAGTTCTTCAGCGGCACCGAATGGGTGACGACGTGGGACACGGTCGCGGGGGGTGAGCGCCGCCTGCCAGCCGCCGTTCGCGTGAGCTATATGCTGAAAGAGGACGCGGAGGGGACGGTCCGGAGCATCCTGGTACCGATACCGACGAGCGACGTGACGGCGACGAATCCGTCGCTGAACGGGGGCGCGTTGTGAGAGAGCGCCAGCGGCGGAGCGGCATCATCATGGTGCAGACGCTGGTCGTGATCGCGGGCCTTCTCGCGCTGATGGCGACTCTGGCCGCTAACCAGCGTGCCATGCTGAACCGGACCCAGACGCAGCTGCGGACGCGCCGCGCGGAGGTGGCGGCGCGCTCTGCCGTCGCGCTGGCGCTCGCCACGCTCCAGGAGGCGGACCCCAACGTGGTCACCCTGAACGACGAATGGGCGATTCTCGGGGAGAACGGCAGCCAGGTCTTCGAACTTGACGGGGCTTCCTACCGTCTACAGATCGTGGACTGCGGCTCGCGCATCAACGTGAACACGGCGACGGAGTTCCAACTCCAAACCCTGCCGATCACGCCGGAGCAGCGCGACAGTCTGCTCGACTGGCGCGAAGCGGCGATCCAGGGGCGACCCGAGGGCGCGAAGGACGAATTTTATAACGGGCTGGCCCAGCCGTACAACGCGCGTCTCGGACGGCTCTCGACGCTGAGCGAACTGCTGCTGATACGGGGGTGGACGGCGATCGGACTGTACAGCCCGGTGACCGAGGTCGTTTCGACGACGGGGACGCTGCCCGAGGACGCCGCGGGGAACCCGCTCGCGCTGATCGACCTTCTGACCGTTGAGAGCGGGATGCCGAACACGCGGCCCGACGGGGCCGCGCGGGTCAACATCAGCCAGGGGAACGTGGACGCGGGGGCGCTCGCGCAGCTCGGCATCGCGCCGAACCTCGCCGAGACGATCGCGGAAGGCGCGCCCTATTCGTCGTTCGAACAACTGCTTAGTCTGCCCGGGGTGTCGACTCAGGCGGCGCAGCAGCTGCTCGACGACGTGACGGTGACGCCTTCCAACCGGCTTGAGGGTAAGGTCAACATAAACACGGCCCCACAGGCGGTGCTGGAGAGCATCGGGAATCTGCCCCCGGACATCGCCGCCGCGATCCTTTCGCGACAGGCGACGGGCTTTTTGAGCCTGGGCGAGCTGGCGACGATCCCCGGGGTGACCGGGCTGGCGCTGGCGCAGATAGCGGATTCGGTGGGAATCGGCTCGGACACGTGGCTGGTGCGGGCGTACGGCGAAAGTGGGGGCGTGGGAGTGGCCGTTGAGGTGACAATCGGGATTCGGGATGGAGAGGTGCAGATCGTGAACTTTGACCGGCTGCCGGATCCGGGCGTGCCGGAGTGGTGGAACTGGGAGACGGACGCCACGACCGCCGCAGCCAGTGCTGCGGAGGCGGGGCCGACGGCGGACGCGGGGGCGGCCCAATGAGCGGCGGCAGCCACCGGCAGCCGGGGCCTTCCCTGCACGTGGAGTGGTCGCCCGGGTTCGTCCGGGCGGTGGACGTCGCCAGCGGGCGGAGCGCCCAGGGGGCGAACCTCGCGGAGGTCGCCTCCGTGCTGGACGGGCACCGCGAGGCGCTGGTCGGCGCGGGGCGCGGGGTCGTCTTCCTGAAGGGGATCCGGCTTCCCAAGGCGGCTCCGGCGGACCTGCGCCAACTCCTCGCCGTGCGCGTCGGCCAGCTATTCCCGCTCCCGTCCGACCAACTGGCGTTCGACTTCTTCCAGACGGCCGACCAGAACGCGGAGGGAGTCCTCACGATCGTGGCGGCGATCCGGGCGCAGGACCTGGCCCAGATTCGCGCGGAGTTCCAGCAGGCGGGCGTGCGGGTGAGCCGGGTGATGCCGGTGGCGCTCGGCGCGCCCGCGGTGGCGCGCCGGGCGGGCGTCGAGAGCGCCCTCGTGGTGGAAGATTCCCCGGGCGGGTGGAACCTCGACGTCGTGCAGGACGGCACGCTTCGCTTCAGCCGGGTCGCCCCGGCGGCCGGCGACCTGTCGCTCGAGTCGCAGCGGACCCTTGCCGCGGCCGGAGCGGGCAGCCTGTCGACCGTCGCGGCCGGGAAGGCCACCGGACTGGACGCGCTCGGCGCGGACGGCATGACGCCGCTGCACCTACTCGGCGAGGCGCAGCACGCCTTCGCCTTCGAGCGGCCCGAGGAGCGCGCCGCCGAGGAGAAGAAGCGGGTGGCGACGAAGACGCGCTTCGCCGCGCTGATGGCCGTCAGCGCGGCGCTGCTCGCGACGTTCGTCTGGGTGGAGCACAGCGATGCCGGCGCGGAGGTGAAGCGGTCCGAGGGCGTCTGGGCGCGCGAACTGAGCAAGGTACGCTCCATCCGGGACGCGGAGATCGGGAAGGTCCAGCGGGTGACCGCGATTCAGTCGTCGCTGAAGCGGGCGCTGGAACCGGCGCAGCCGATCAGCGACGTCGCGATGGTGGTGGGGGACAGCCTTCCGCCGAGCGTCTGGCTGAGCGGGCTTTCCGTGGAGCGCGGCAAGCCGGTGCAGATTCGCGGCACGGCGACCCGGTCGAACGACGTCGCCGCTCTGGTGGACTCGCTCGCGGCGAGCCCGCGGTTCCGGGACGTGAAACTGGTCTTCGCCAACTCCGGGCGCATCGAGGAGACGCCGGTCGTGCAGTTCAGCATCACCGCTACCGCCGTCGGCAACCTCCCGATGCCCGCTCCCGTCAAGACGTCCGGAAAGGCGACGGCACGCACCGCCAGCGCCGCGCGCTCGACCGCGACCGGCGGCGGCGCGGAGGGTGGCGCGGCGCGATGAACTTCCTGAAGAGCAAAGCGGACGTCCTGCCGAGCGTCCTGATGGCGCTGTCGATAATCGTGCTGCTCGGGTCGCTCGTCGTCATGGTCGCGGTGCCGAAGCCGTCCACGGCGGGCCTCGCGCGCGGCAAGGACCGCAGCCGCCTGAAGGTAGAGGAAGAGATCGAGCAGGCGAAACAGCGGCACAAAGAGACCCAGGCGGCGGTCGCGCCGCGCCTCTGGTCCGGAGACCCGGAGACGGTCACGGCCTCGGTGCTGGCGAAGCTGACCCAGGAGGCGAGCGGGCGCAAGCTTCAGGTCGGCGCTTTCCGGCCGCAGAAGCCGCAAACGCTCAGCGGGGTTACGGAACTGCCCTACAGCCTTCAGGTTTCGGGAGGATACCCGCAGGTGCGCGGCTTCCTCAGCACGCTGGACGCGCCGGGGTCGAAGCTCGCGCTGCGCTCGATCCAGGTCGCCGCCGCGGATGCCAACACGAGCACGGTCACGGCGACCCTCGGGGTTTCGGCCTACCTGGAGACGAAGGCGCAGTCGGAGAAGAAGAATACGGAGGAGTCTACGGCACGGCCGGCTCCCGGAGGAACACGTGGCTAAGATTAGCCGACCCGTCATATACGTCGCCGTTCTCGGGGTGATCGCCTACGCGGCGGTCGTCCTTACGGAACCGGACGCTCCCGCGAAGAAGGTCGCGCCGCGGACCGCCAAGACAACCGTTACGGCCCCCAAGGGGTATACTGAGGAAGACCTCAAGGCGAGCTTCCCGCGCTACCTGAGCAAGGAGAAGGACGCGTTCAAGCCCGTAGTGGTCGCGAAGCAGAGGTCCCTTCCCGGCACGGCTCCGGCGGGCGGCGCTCTTCCGGGCAACCTCGCGCAGCTTGCGGGCCTGGAGAAGGGCGTCTGGCTGCTGACCGGCGTGACTAGCGTCAACGGGGTGCGCAGCGCGCTCGTCGAGAACGGCTCGACCGGCGAGTCGATCTTCCTCAAGCCCGGAACGGTCTGGAAGGGTCTGCGCGTGGCGGCGGTAGAGTCGGACGCGGTGGTCCTCGTGGGGCCGCAGGGCGCGAAAACCCGCCTCGCGTTCGCCCAGTTCGCGGACGAGATCAAGCCGTCGGGCGTCGCGCCCGTCATCATCACCGGGCCCGGCGCGAACGTGCGGACGCCGAACGGGCAGATGCCGGTGCTCACCGGCGCGACGCCGGTCGTCCCGGGCGTGCCCGCCGCGCCGGTGGCTCCGTCCCCGGCGCGCACCAACTCCCGACCGTCCGACCCGTCCTCGGCCCCGGCGCGCGAGCTTCCGCTGGGCACGTCCACCGCCGATAACCGAAACCGGAGCGAGAACCAGCCATGAAACTTCGTCGCACCCTAACCACCATCCTGGCGGTCGCCGCGCTCCAGAGTGTCGCCTTCGCCCAGTTCCCGTTCGACGATGATCCGCCCACGCCGGCCTGGGAGCAGTTCACGCTCGACCCGAAGGTCCGGGTGAAGCTGGACTTCCGTAACGCCAGCATCGACGCGATCCTGCAGGCGCTGAGCGAGGCGAGCGGCGTCACCATCGTCAAGGACCCGGCGCTGAACGGCGGCCTGACGCTTCAGAGTCCCAAGCAGCAGTCGCTCGCGGACGCGTTCGCGCAGCTCAACGCGGTCCTGGGCCTGAAGAACTACGAGATCCAGCGCGAAGGGAACTTCCTGATCATCCGCGCCCGGCAGCAGCGCTTCGGCGGGTTCGGCGGTCGGTCCGGAGGCAGCGACGGGACGAACGGGGGTGTCGAGGGTTTCGGCGGCCGTTCCGGACGCGGCGGCGACAGCTCGGACACGATGCTGCGGGTCTACCAGATCAAGTACGCCAACGCCAGCCAGGTCGCCCGCGTGCTGAACGAGGTCTTCGCGGGGAGCGGCGTGCCGTCCGTGCAGCCGCAGCCCCAGCAGCAGCGCACCGGTCAGGCGGGGGACTCGTCTCCCGTCCAGGTCGCGCAGCGGGGCGGCGGTCGCGGCGGCTTCGGAGGGTTCGGCGGTGGCGGCGGGCAGCGCTTCGGCGGGCGGACCGGCACGATCAGCGCGAACTCCGTGGTGCGCGCCTCCGCGGACGACTTCAGCAACTCCGTGATCGTGAACGCGCCCAGCCGCGAGCAGGAGCAGGTGCAGCGCCTGATCGAGCAGATCGACAAGCAGACCGAACAGCCGCAGCAGTCGCGCGTCTTCAATCTCCAGTTCGCCAGCGCGACCGACCTCGCGCCGGTCGTCCAGAACGTCCTGATCAGCAACGTCCCGCGCGGCCGGGGTGGCTTCAGCGCGTCCACCGGAACGCCCATCGACCAGCGGTTCGGCGGAGGCGGCGCGGCGCGCTTCGGCGCGGCGGCGTCCGCCATCGGGACCGTGGTCCCCGAGCTGCGGACCAACGCGCTCGTCGTCACGACGACCGCGGACAACCTCGCCACGATCGAGAAGGTGATCGAGGAGCTGGACAAGGAAGTCGAGTTCGAGAACAGCTCGTTCGTCGTGACTCTGGAGAACGCCCGCGCCGACCAGATGGCGACGCTCCTGAACCAGTCGTTCGGCGGGCGCGTCGGCGGACAGGGACAGGGCTTCGGCGGCACGCGGACGCAGCAGAACCGGAACCAGGCCCAGCGCACGACCACCGGCGGTAACCGAGGCAACCGGGCCGGGGGCGGTGGTCGTGCGCTGGGC
>DATLHN010000694.1:0-4169 GCA_035539875.1 Armatimonadaceae bacterium | reverse complement strand
GCTTACTTTCTCAACCGTTGAGGGGCGAGGTGCGGAAAATGGCGACGATGGGATGGTTCGGCGGGAGCGGCGGAGCGGCTCTGTTGCTGGCGCTTTGCCTGCTGTTTTTCTGCTCCGGCGGCGCGGCGGCATCGGCCGAAGTGCCGGACCGGCCCGGCATTCCGGACCCGCTGACGCTCGGGGGCGGCGAGCGGGTGACGACGCCAGGGGCGTGGAGCGCGAAGCGGCGGCCGGAACTGCTGGAACTGTTTCGCACCCACGTCTACGGGCGAACGCCCGTGCGGCGGCCGGATAAGCTGACCTTTACCACCAGCGTGACGCCGGGGATGATGGACGGGGCGGCCACGCGCAAGCGGGTCCGCGTCGATTACGAGGGACCAGGCGGGAAGGGCGGCTTCGACATGACGCTGTTCGTCCCGGCGAACGCGAAGAAGCCGGTGCCCGTATTCCTGCTGCTCTGCAACCGCCCGGCGGTGGTCAACATCGACCCGGACCGGAAGACGAAGAGCCCTTTCTGGCCTGCCGAGGAGATCGTCGCCCGGGGCTACGCGGCGGCGGCGTTCTACCTCTCGGAAGTCGACCCGGACAAACACGACGGCTTCAAGGACGGCGCGCACGGCATCTTCGACCCGCTGCGCGACGGCGGGAAGCGCGCGGGCGATTCGTGGGGCACCATCGCCGCGTGGGCGTGGGGAGCGAGCCGCGCGATGGACTACTTCGAGACGGACGCGGACCTGGACGCGAAGCGGGTCGCGGTGGTGGGCCACTCGCGGGGCGGAAAGACGGCGCTCTGGGCGGGCGCGGAGGACGAGCGGTTCGCCCTGGTCGTCAGCAACGACTCCGGCTCGACCGGCGCGGCCATCTCCCGCGGCAAGAAGGGCGAGACCGTCGCGCAGATCAACAAGGCGTTCCCGCACTGGTTCGCCGAGAACTACCGCGCGTTCGATGGGCGTGAGGCCGCGCTGCCGGTGGACCAGCACGAGCTGCTCGCGCTGATCGCGCCGCGCCTCCTGTACGTCGCCAGCGCGTCGGAGGACACGTGGGCCGACCCCGAAAGCGAGTTCCTGGCCTGCGTGCTCGCCGAGCCGGTTTACCGCCTGTTCGGCAAGGAGGGGGTCGGCGCGAAGTCCCTCCCGAAGCCGGAAAGCCCGCTCCACGCCGGCCACATCGGCCACCACGTCCGCACCGGCAAGCACGACCTCGCCGTCTACGACTGGGCGCAATTCATGGACTTCGCCGACCGCCACGGCTGGTCGAAACCCGAATAGCCGCGGCGGTCGCGGGGAGCGCCTGCCTAACCCCCGATGGGGCGCAGGGGACTGCCGCCGCCGCCGTCTTCCGGCGCGGCGGCGCTGCTGCGCGACACGGGGGCGTCGAAGGCGATCATGGGCATGGCGGGTGCTCCGGGGACGTTCGAGTGGCCCGGGACGGTCGGCAGCCCCGGCGGGGCCTGCGTCGCGGGCGGCGGCGCGGCGGCTTCGGGCGCGCCATCCGAAGCCGCCGGAAGCGGGACGTCCGTGAAGGGAGCCGTCGGCGGGGGCAGTCGGCGCAGGGCGGAGCGCGCCTCGGTGGACTGCGCGCCGTTCGGGAAGAGGCGCAGCATCTCGGCGTAGACGGCGGCGGCGCGGCTCCGGTCCGGCTCCGTCTGCTCGGTCAGGCGCGCGAGACGCAGCAGGGCCATCTCCGTGTCCGGGCCGGTCGGGGCGTGGCGGTGGATGTGGCGGAGCACGTTGGCCGCCATGACGTACTCGCCCTCGCTCTCCAGGCGCGACCCGAGCCGCAGCAGCAGCGACGAGGGCATCGTCCCGACCGTATCGGGCAGCCACAGCATCAGTTGGGCGGTCGCCAGCGGGTCGCCGCGCTCCACCATGGCGCGCCCGTGCGCGGTCAGCATCCGGTAGCAGAGCGAATAGCCCGAGCCGTCCATGCTGGTGGTGACCGCCTTGCGGCAGTACGCCTGGATCGCGGCCACGTTTTCCGGCTGGCCCGCGATCAGCGATTCCAACTCGTGCAGGCTCATGGCCGGGTAGTGACCGCCGGTCTCGACGCGCGACTTCTGCGCCTCCGAGTACTCCTCCGTGTCGCGCTTCGCCCGCAGGACCATGACGGCGACAAAGCCCCCTAACGCCCCGCCGAGGTGCGCGAAGTGGCCGACGCCGCCGTACTTGGTCATCCCGAGGGCGTACAGCAGCATCCCCTGGAGCAGGTCCCAGCCGAGGAACCAGAGGGCCACCCAGCGCGCCTGCCACTCCTGGAGGGTGAAGCGCCAGAAGAAAAAGGCGTAGCCGAAGACGACGCTGATCGTGGCGTACGGGAAGAGCCACAGGTAGGCGCCCGCGAGGCCCATGATCGCGCCCGACGCGCCCAGCCCGAACTTTTCGGGGTTCGCCAGGCCGACCACCAGGTCCTGCAGGAAGTCCGCCGTCAGCCCCGCGAAGAGGTACACGAGTAGGTACTTCAGATGGCCCAGACGCCCTTCCACCGAAGGCCCGAAGATCCACAGGAACAGCATGTTGCCGCCCAGGTGCATCGGGTCCGCGTGGAGGAAGATGTTGGTGACGAGTCGCCACGGCTCGCTCGCCAGCGTGTTGTGCGAGAGCGCGAACTCCTCGACGACGCTCCTCCGGATTGCCAGGAAGTACTCGGACGTGAGCGCGTAGATGAGTATGTTCGCCGCCATGAGGGCGAGCGTGGCGTACGGGTAGCGCTCCGGCGGGTTCTTGGCCCGGTAGGGGATGAGGATCAAGGCACTCCTCCGATACTTGGTGACCTGTCGTTTCTCTGCGTGCGGGGAGTTGTCCGGTAGTCCCCGGTTCAGCCGCCGATGGGGCGGAGCGGGCCGCCGCCGCCGCCGTCCGCGTGTCCGGGGACGCCGCGACTGCCGTTCAGACCCACGGCCGGGGCCGCCGGTTGCACCCCCGCCGAGCCGCCGCCCAGGCCGGGCATGGCCCCGGGCGTCGCCGCGGGGAACGCGCCCGCCGCCGCGGGCGCGGAGACCGGCGGCGCGTCCCGCCGCTCGACGACAAAGCCGACGGACTCCGCCAGGGCGATCAGGTTGCGCCCCAGCATCTCGTCCGCGGCGCTCTGGTCGTGCGGCTCCGGCAGGCGCGGCGGCTGATTCAGGGCGCGGAGTCGGGCTGCCAGGCTCGGGTGGTCGTTCAGGCAGTCGTCCGGGACGCTCAGGGCGTCGTTCAGCCAGCGGACCTGCTGCCTCTCGTCGGGTACGGCCGCCGCGCCGCCGTTTTGCCGGCTCGCCATGGCCAGGTCGGCCATCTCCGAGGTTATTAGGGCGTCTGCCACGTGCTGCGGCCCGACCGCCAGCGCGGCGGCCCGGTCGGCCTCGTACTCGTGGGCGCGGCGCAGCGAGTGGGTGTAAGCCCAGAAGAACGGCGCGTACCGCTCGAAGAAGGCTTCGAAGATCGCGCCGCCGCCGTGGTCCTCGGCGGCGAACCCGTCCAGCATCTGCATCCAGGTCCGGTTGACACGGTACACCCAGCCGCCGAACTTGCCGTGCGCCCCGGAGATGTGGCCCATCTCGTGGGCGAGCACGGCGCGGAACTGGTCCGTGGAGAGCGTGAGGAGCAGGGGAAGGCCGATGAGCAGGTAGTTCCGGTGCCAGCCGAGCACGCCCAGGCGCGGCACCTGCACGACCGCGGCGTTGAAGTCCGGCACGAGCAGCACGCGGTGGAAGGCGGGGACCTTCAGCGCCTCGCGCAGGCGGTCGATCTCGCGGTACAGCGGGACCGCCTGGCCCCGCTCCAGCGACAGTCCGCGGGGCTCCGGGAAGGTGACCCAGAGGGAGCGGAGGACGATGCCGACGAAGGCGAGCAGCCCGAGTCCGACTGGCAGGCCGAGTTTGATCGCGCTCAGGCCGACCCGGAGGTTATGGAAGTTTCGCACCAGCCACACGACGCCGTAGCCGATGCCGCCCAGCAGGCCGAGCGCGAGCGCGACCATGAGGAAGATGAAGGCGTAGCCGCAGGCGGCGAGCAGTACGATGCGGAGGCGATACCCCGCCGGGTTCTGGCGCGCCTCCCGCTCGAGGCGCGTGATCAACGCCACGAAGCTATGCTGCGACACGGTCATGTCGCTCGTTCTCCCTTCTCCACACCGTGCTTGCGCGCCCGCGCGGGCGCGCAAGCACGGTGTGGAGAAGGGAGAACGAGCGA
>DATLHN010000693.1:0-8423 GCA_035539875.1 Armatimonadaceae bacterium | reverse complement strand
CACGCCTTCCGCCCGCTCCAGGCTGTCGGGGGTGTTGTCGCTGATGTAGGCGATCGCCAGCGCCACCCAGGCCTTGATGTATCCCGAATCTCGGTCCAGGGCCGCCTCGTAGGAGCGGATCGCCTTGACCACGTCTTTTTCGCTATAAAGGGCGTTCTGCCCCGCCTGGAACAGGGCCACCGCCTCCCGGTCCGCCGGGTCGTCGGGCCAGATCCCGCCCGCGGTGCGCCGTCCTATCAGATGCGACAGATTCTTCTCGAAGAAGTTCCGCGACAGGGACGGTTCGCTCGTGGGGCGGTCATCCTCCACGATGAAGCGCGGGTAGGCGACGGGCGGCGGGGCAACATCGTCGTCACGATCGATCATGGCTGCTGCACCTCGTATCATCCCGTTCGCCGCGACCGACGGCGGCCCCTCCTTTCCCCGCGCGCGTGCGCGCGCTTCTCATTATGTTTTCCTAACGTCGCCGGTACCGACCCGCGTGACAACTCCGAACGGTTTTTTCGCTTCCGGTCCTCCTGTCACGCTCGCCCTTCGGGGGGCGTTACGTTTCCGAGCTTACGAGGCGGTGGGTCGCCGATATTGGAACGGGGGTGCGGACTGGCGGCAAGGACGGGCCGGCCGGTTAAGGTGTACAATACCGGTGTGATAGATTCCGGTTTCATCCAAGAGGCGCGCGGCATCGTCGGCGACGACGGCATCCGCGCGACGCCTGCGCAGAAGCAGGTCTACTCCTTCGACGCGTACACCCTGGAAAAAGCGCAGCCGGGGGTCGTGCTGCTCCCGCGGGATACCGGCGAAGTCGCGGCGCTGGTGCGGCTGTGCCACCGGCGCGGCGTTCCGGTCGTCCCCCGCGGCGCGGGGACGGGCCTCGCGGGCGGCTCGCTCGCGCACGACAACGAGGTGCTCCTGTCGCTCTCGCGCATGAACCGCATTCTGGAGGTGGACCTGCCCAACCAGAGGATGCGCGCCGAGGCGGGGGCGATCAACGTCAACCTCACGAAGGCGGTGGCGCGCGACGGCTACCAGTACGCGCCGGACCCGTCGTCCCAGGGTGTCTGCACGCTCGGCGGGAACGTCGCGAATAATTCCGGCGGTCCGCACACGCTGAAGTACGGCGTCACGGTAAACCACATCCTCGCCGTACAGGGAGTCCTGGCGGACGGACAGGTAGTCGAGTTCTCGACCGACGACTGGGGGTACGACCTGACTTCCGTGCTCGTCGGCTCGGAGGGGACGCTCGCCGTGGTCACGGAGGCGACGGTGCGCCTGGTGCGGACCGCCGCGGCTGTGCGCACCCTGCTGGCGATCTGCCGGACCATCGACGACGCCACGGCGATCGTCTCGGCGATCATCGCGGCGGGCATCGTCCCGGCGGCGCTGGAGATGATCGACAACACCATCCTCCAGGCGGTCGAGGACGCCTACCACCTGGGCCTGCCCCGCGACGCGGGGGCCGTGCTTCTAATCGAGGTGGACGGCCCGGAGGCGGGGATCGATCGGCAGGCCGAGCGCATCACGACGATCTGCCGGGAGCTCGGCGCGATGCAGGTGAAACTGGCCCAGGACGCGCAGGAGCGAGCGAAACTCTGGACGGCGCGCAAGAAGAGCATCGGTACCATCGGGCGGCTCGCCCCGTCGTGCGCCACGCAGGACGGCGTCGCGCCGCGCACGCGGCTGCCCGAGATCCTGCGCGAGATCGCAGCGATCGGCAAGAAGTATAATCTGCGCATCGCCAACGTCTTCCACGCGGGCGACGGCAACCTCCACCCGGCGGTCCTCTTCGACGAGCGCGACCCGGAGGAGGTGAAGCGCGTGCTCGCGGCGGGCGGCGACATCCTGCGCGCCTGCGTGCGCATGGGCGGCACGCTCACCGGCGAGCACGGCATCGGCATCGAGAAGCAGGAGTTCTTGGACCTCGTCTTCTCCCCGGACGACCTGGACACGATGGCGAAGATACGGGCGGTCTTCAACCCGGACGGAGTTCTGAACCCCGGCAAACTCTTCCCTTCGGGCGGCACCTGCTGCCCGCACCTGCCGCGCCCGGACAACGACGCCCTGCTCGCCATGACGCGCACCCGCTCCGCCGCCGTCTGAGCGAGTACCCTCGCGAGGAAGCCTCATTAAAAACTGATATTTGGCCCCGTTCTTGCCGTTCTTCCTTCACGTGATGATTATGCGCGCGACCGGAATAGCCGCCGCCCTACTCTTTTTTTCCGCCTGCGCAACCGCACAGGCGCCCCGCGCCGCCACGCCCCCCCCGGTGGCGGCCGTGAATGTCACCCTGCTACCGAACGAGATGGGGCGCGTCCCGGTGGTGATGTACCACGCCATCGGCGGCCGGGGAGGGTACGACAAGCAAGGGCTGAACATCTCCCCGGCGACCTTCCGCAGGCAGCTCGAACTGATGTACCGGGCGGGCTGGTACCCCGTCAACTTCCGTGACCTGTTCGTGCCCGGGGGACTCCAGGCGGTGCCGACCGGGAAGACTCCGGTGGTTCTGACGTTCGACGACGGGCGCGGGACGCAGTTCCGCTACCGCGGGGACGGGAGCCTGGACCCGGACTGTGCCGTCGGCATCCTCGAAGCGTTCCACCGCAAGCACGGTTCGGACTGGCCGCGCCGCGCCACCTTCTTCGTCCTGCCCAGGTCGAAGTACACGGACGCGGTATTCGATCAGCGCGGCTCCGAGAAGAAGAAGCTGCGCTTTCTGGTGGACGCGGGCTACGAGGTCGGTAATCACAGTACGACCCACCCCAACATGCGGAACCTCGGCGCGGAGCGCATTTTGGCGGAGGTACGAACCTGTCGGGATTACGTCCGGAAGATCGTGCCGGACGCGACCATGGACACGTTCTGCCTGCCGTACGGAGAGTCGCCGCGTTCCTCTGCGAACGTTGACCTCATCCTGCGCCCCGAGGGTAGCCAGAACCCGGCCGGGCGGAACCTGGGCATCTGCATCGCCTGGGGGGACGAATCCGTCTCGCCCTACGACCGGCGTTTCGACCGCCGGAGCGTGAAGCGCTTTGGCGTCCACCCCGGCCGCTTCGAGAAGGCGATCCAGCGCCTCGGGCCCGGCGGGACTGACCATCGTTACGTGTACCTCAGCGACGGCGACCCGTCGGTTGTCAGCGTTCCGAGGGCGTTCGTCCCCTACGTCAGCACGAAGCACCTTAACGGCGCACGGCTCCTGGCCTACGAGCCACCGGCAAGCGGCGGTGGTAAGTCCGGTAAGACAGCTTCGCGGCAGGCAGGAAATAAGGGGCGTCGCCAGGTGACGCGGCGGCGTCCAGACTGAGGCCCAGCGGCCAAGGCTCCGACGTTTGGGATAGAGATCTCGCCTAAAGGTACAATCGGAGTATATGGCAGCCTCATCCCCCTGGAAGCACGCAATCGTCGTCGGCGCATCGTCCGGTATGGGAGCGGAGGTCGCGCGCCTCCTGGCCGCGCAGGGCTGCAAGGTCGCCCTGGTGGCACGCCGCGAGGCGGAGCTGAACGCGCTCGCCGAGGAGCTGAACCGCGTGCGCGGCGGCGCGGCCCATGCCTACGTCCACGACGTCACTTCCTACGACGAAGTGCCCGCCCTGTTCCAGCAGGTCTGCCGCGACCTCGGCGGACTGGACCTGATCGTCTACGCCTCCGGGATAATGCCCCGCGTCGCCGAAGACGAGTTCGACTTCGACAAGGACTGGGGCGTGGTCGAGGTCAACCTGCTCGGGGCGATCGCCTGGCTCAACCCGGCCGCGCAGCGGTTCGCCGCCGCGGGCGCGGGCACGATCGTCGGCGTCTCCTCCGTCGCGGGCGACCGCGGCCGACGCGGGAACACCGTCTACGGCGCGACCAAGGCCGCGCTGAACGCCTACCTGGAGAGCCTCCGGAACCGCCTGAGTACCCGCGGCGTAACGGTGGTAACGGTAAAGCCGGGGCCGGTGGAGACGCCGATGACGCGCGGACTGGGCAGGATGCCCTTCATGATCTCCGCGCCGGAAGCGGCCCGCCAGATCGTTTCGGCGGCGCGGAAGCGCGCCGGTACGGCGTACGTCCCCGGCATCTGGCGCGTCATCATGGCGGTCGTGCGCGCGATCCCGTCCGCGATCTTCCGCCACATGAAGTTCTGACCATGACGCCCGTAACGCTCCCAGAACCCGACCTGCTCGTGCCGCCCGAGGAGTCTTCGCCCGCCGCCGACGCGGGACGCGCCGCATTGCCGGAGCCGCTCCCGGCCGACCGCCTCCAACCCGTCGGCTCCTGGGGCGGGTCGCAGGGCGGCATGGCCTACGCCTACCGTCCGACCACGGTGGCGCAGATCCGCGAGGTGTTCGCACTGGCGCGCTCGCGCGGCCTGACGGTCGGCCTGCGCGGCGCGGGGCGCTCCTACGGCGACGCGTCGATGGCGTCGGAGAACGTCAGCCTGGACCTGACGCGGATGAACCGCATCCTCGACTGGGACCCGGAGACGGGTCTCGTCACGGCGGAGCCGGGGGTGACCATCCGACAGCTCTGGCAGTACGCGATCGAGGACGGCTGGTGGCCCCCCGTGGTGTCGGGCACGATGTTCCCCACGCTCGGCGGCGCGCTGTCGATGAACATCCACGGCAAGAACAACTACGCCGTCGGCCCCATCGGCGACCACGTTCTGTACTTCGACCTGCTGCTTCCGGGTACGGGTGAGATCGTCCGCTGCAGTCGCGTGGAGAACCCCGACCTCTTCCACGGGGCCATCGGCGGGTTTGGCGTGCTCGGCGTGTTCGTCCGCATCGCGCTCAAGATGAAGCAGGTCTCGTCCGGTCTGCTCCGCGTGAACCCGATCAGCGTCGCGAACCTGTCCGAGATGTTTCGCGTCTTCGAGCAGAAGCTTACGGAGTCGGACTACCTCGTCGGCTGGATAGACTGCTTCGGCGAGGGGGCGGGGCTTGGGCGTGGGCTGATCCACCAGGCGAACTACCTCGCGCCGGGCGAGGACCCTGTCCCGGCGAAGACGCTGCGCGTCGAGAATCAGGAACTACCGGACACGGTGTTCGGCGTCGTGCCCAAAGGGCTACTCTGGCGGTTCATGCGGCCGTTCGTCCACGACTTCGGGGTGCGCGCGGTGAACGCCGCGAAGTACTGGTCCGGCACGCGGCAGCACGGCCAGGCGCACACGGCGACGCACGCCGGTTTCGCCTTTCTACTCGACTACGTCCCGGACTGGAAGAAGGCGTACGGCCCGGGCGGGCTGATACAGTACCAGTCGTTCCTGCCGAAGGAGACGGCCGAGGACGCCTTCCGGGAACACCTCCTGCTGTGCGAGCGGCGCGGCCTCGTGCCCTACCTGGGGGTGTTCAAGCGGCACCGGCCGGACGCGTTCCTGATGACGCACGCGGTGGACGGTTACTCGCTCGCGCTCGACTTCAAAGTGACGGCGCGCAGCCGGGAACCCCTCTGGTCCCTGGCGGCGGAACTGGACGCGATCACGCTCCGCGGGGGCGGGCGCTTCTACTTCGCCAAGGACAGCACGCTCCACGCCGCGCGCCTGAACGACTATCTGTCCGAGGAGCGCGTTCGGCAGTTCCTCGCCCTCAAGCAGGGGGTGGACCCGGAAGGGCTGCTCCAGACGGACCTGTACCGCCGCCTGTTCGCGACACCGGTCAGCGGGTATAAGTAGGACCATGAGCGTGGACGCGCTGCCGCTGGTCTTGCCCCCCGGGCCCATGCGCCGGGACCGGACGCTGGCGGCGTACGACGCGGCGCGCGGGCGCGACCTGTCCCGCATCTATTTCTGGGGCCACGAGGCGGTGCTGGCCAACCGCGCCGACTACATACACACGGTCCTCGTGGAGCGCGCCGACGACTTCCAGAAGCCCCCGCTCCTCGCCGTCAACGCGAAGCCGCTCCTCGGCAACGGACTACTCACCAGCGACAACGCCCTGAACCGGCGGCAGCGACGGCTCATCTCGCCCGCGTTCGCCCACAAGCGCGTGCTCGAGTACGCGCCCGTCATGGTCAACTGGGCCGAGCGGCAGCAGGCGACCTGGAAGGACGGGCAGACTCTGGACGCGCCGGACGAACTGCTGGCGATCACGCTCGGGGTGATGGGAGAACTGCTGCTGTCGGCCGACCTGCTGAAGCGCGCCCGCGGCGTCGCGGGCGCGCTGCGCGTCCTCATGAACTTCGCGGTCGACCAGGTGCGCGACCCGTGGCGCGCGGCACTGTCCATCCCGCACGCGCTCGTCTCGCTCCACTTTCTCAACCGCACGGTCTACCGGCACATCGCGGCGCGGCGCGACAGCGGCGACCCCGAGGCGGACCTGCTCTCGCTGCTGCTCTTCGCCCGCGATGACGAGGGGAACGGCATGGGCGAGGCCCTGGTGCGCGATGAGGCGATGACGCTGTTCCTCGCCGGGCTGGAGACGGTCGCCATCATGCTCTTCTGGAGCGTGTACCTGCTGGCGTCGCACCCCGAGGCGCGGGAGCGGCTGGAGCGGGAGGTGGACGGCGTGCTGGCGGGCCGCCCGCCGACGGCGGAGGACCTGCCGCGCCTTCCCTTCACGATGCAGGTCTTCAAGGAGGCGCTGCGCCTCTACCCGCCCGCTTACATCGTCGCGCGGCAGGCGATTCGACCGGTGGCACTGGGCGACGTCACGCTCCCCCCGGGAAGCATCGTCCACATCAGTCCCTACCTGCGCCACCGAGATCCCGAGCACTTCGCGAACCCCGACGTGTTCGACCCGGACCGCTGGGCCGACCCCGACGCGGAAAAGCGGCTGCCCCGGTACGCCTTCCTGCCGTTCGGCGGCGGCCCGCGCGTCTGCGTGGGCGGCCACTTCGCCCTGCTGGAGGGGCATCTGATGTTGGCGGCGCTCGCGCAGCGGGTCCGCTTCGAGGCCATCCCCGGGGCCGACGCCTTTCCGGAGCCGCTCTTCACGCTGCGCCCCGCCGGAAAGGCGCCGATGCGAGTCTTTCGGCGCGGCGGCGCGTAGGGGATAATAGGGCATGCCCGGCAACGTTTACGATGCCCTGATCCTCGGCGGCGGCCCGGCCGGCCTGTCCGCCGCCGTCTACCTCGGGCGCTTCACCCGGAGCGTCCTGGTCGTCGACGCGGGCGAGGGTCGCTCCTCGTTCCAGCAGAGGAACGACAACTACCTCGGCTTCCCAGAGGGCGTCACCACCCGCGACCTGCGGGACCTGGGGCGGCGGCAGGCCGAGCGCTTCGGCGTGGCGTTCCGCGACGCGCGCGTCGAGCGGGTCGAGGCGGCTGGCGAGGACGTGGAAGGACGTCCCGTGTACCGGGCGGTCACCACCGACGGCGACTTCGACGGGCGCACCGTGCTCTTCGCGACGGGTGTCACGGACATCTGGCCGGAAGTCCCCGGGGTGCTGGAGTGGGTCGGCGTCCAGGTCTTCTGGTGCATCACCTGCGACGGCTACCGGACGCAGGGCAAGCGGCTGGTCTGCGTCGGCAACGACGACGAGGCGGCGACCACGACGCTCCAGTTCCTCCTGTTCACCGACCGCCTGACGCTGGTCGCCGACCCGGAAAAGGCACGCTTTTCCGACCAGAAGCGGCGCGACCTGGAGGACGCCGGTGTACCCGTGGTCTACGCCCGACCGGCATCTTTCTCCCTGTCCCCTGACGGGGGCACGATCACGGCGGTGTGCCTGGACAGCGGCGAACTGCTGCCGTGCGACCTGATCTTCTCCCTGCTCGGAGTGCGGCCGAACACGCAGCTCGCCCGTGAGATGGGGCTGGCCCTGGACGGCGCGGGCTACGTCGTCATAGACGAGGAGGGATACACCACTCTGCCGGGCGTCTTCGCGGCGGGTGACCTCACCGGTCTCTACACCCAGCAGGTCGCGAGTGCTGTCCACGCGGGCGCGGAGGCGGCCCAGACGATGAACTACTACCTGTACAAGCCGTTCCAGCGCAACGCCGCCGACCCCGCCCCCGCCGAAACCGCGCTCGACCCGGTAGACGTTGCGGAGGAAGGGGCATAGGGGCAGGGCCGACGCACCCCTACGCCGAATCCTACAGGGCCATGAAAGTCACCCAGGTCGCGCTGCGGCCTACCGAAGCCTCGGACGCGGCGGGGCGGCCCGCCCTGACCCCCGAACTCCTCGCCGCCAGCGGCGCGCGCTACTCGCGAAATAACGAGGGCCTCGACGCGATCCTCGCACGGATCGACCCGGCGAAGCTCGACAAATCCGTCGACTCGATCTTCAAGATGATCGACTACGGGCACGCGTCTATCGCGGACATGGCCCCTGTCGCACTCTTCATCGACGGCGTTTCGCTGTACCTGGCCTACTACCTCTGGACGCTGTCGCCCGTCGCGGGCGGGCAGGAGTCCTCCACCCGCTACATCAAGCTGGACGCCGACGGCCTGATCTCTCCCGACGCGCTCGGGATACCGGCGGGAGACCGGGACGCGTGGCGGGGAGCGATG
>DATLHN010000692.1:0-15120 GCA_035539875.1 Armatimonadaceae bacterium | reverse complement strand
ATCGGCAACCACAGCCGCGAAACGAGCTACATGCGCAAGATGCTGCTCGGCGACGTTCAGGCCACGAAGTACCTGATGAGCCGCCCCGACTGGGACGGGAAGACGCTCGTGGTGTCCGGCACCAGCATGGGAGGCTACCAGTCCATCGCGCTGGCCGCGCTCCAGCCGAAGGTGACGGCGGCGCTCGCCAACGTCCCCGCGGGCTGCGACCAGGCGGCGAAGGTGGCCGGTCGCGCCATTCCCTGGCCGTACTGGGTGGACCGCAACGTCAAGGGGAACGAGGCCGCGATCGTCGAAGCGAGCCGCTACTACGACGACGTCAACTTCGCCGCCTGCATCCGCGTCCCGGTTCTCGTGTCCCTCGGCCTGATCGACACGACCTGCCCGCCCACGGGCATACTCGCGATGGCAAACGCGCTGAAGGGGCCAAAGGAGGTCGTGATCCTGCCGCTCTCGGACCACCAGGGCAGGAACAACACGCAGCGCCCGTACTACGAGCGCGTCGGCGTCTGGATGCGCGACCTGAAGGACGGGAAGCCAGCCCCGGCTAAGTAGGCTGGAATTGGTGTGTACCGAACAGACCGCCCCGGGGTTGCGCCCGGGGCGGTCTTGCTTACCGTGTTTCCTTTGGCGTTTCCGCGTATTGGGCACGGATGTATAGGACGCTGTAGGTCACAGCTCTGGGGAGGGCAACGGTTTCCTTGGAGTTTGCCTCGTACCACGTCAGCTTGTTCAGAATCGCGGTGGGAATCTCCAGATTTCCGGATTCGATGTAGGCGACGGGTTCCGGGAGCGGCGCGACGGCGCGGAAGAAGGGGGATTCACCCTTTGCTACGACGTGAGTGATGACCCAAGGGCCGTTCATAGCGGATATCCTGATACCCCCGTCCGTGCTGGGATAGACACGCGGGGGTGGATTGGTTATGTTATCAAGGCGCGCGAGGCCCGCCTGAATGGCAAGAAGGCTCACGGCAGTGATCACTGCCGTGAGCCATACGGTGCTTGCCGATCCCGGTCTGCGACCGGCGGGAGCGCCCTCGCTCATGCGGAGGGCTTGGTCGCCGTCTTTGCGGCGGGCTTGGGGCGCATCGGCCCCGCCGGGGCGGGCTTCTGCGGCTTCGCGGCGGGCGGCGCGGCGTCGGCGGACTCCTCGCCGCCCTCCGGGTCCTCGCCGTCTGTGCCGTTGTCCGGAAGCGGCAACTCCTTCGCGCCGATCAGGCCCATCTCGTAGGCGCGGCGGCGGTAGCCGATCAGACCGCCGAGCGTGTAGAGGACCGGGCCGATCCAGACCAGGCCGATCAGCGGCTTGGTGCTGAGGTCCACGAACACGTGCTCGGTCGGGTCCTCCGCGTTCATTGTCTGGAACGCCAGCGCCTCGAACGGCTTGGTGCTGTTCAGCTCCTCGTCGGAGGGGGGCAGCAGCGTCAGCAGGACCTTGCGCCCGTCCGGGCCGGGGATCGAAACGGGCTTCGAGAACTTGCCGCCCATACGCTGGTCCAGCACGAACTCCGGCGTCACGATCTCCTGCTTCTGACCCTTCCAGTCCACGCCCACCTGTGCCTTGAAGGTCACCTGCGGCAGCGTGCTCATCGCGGTCGGGTTCCCGGTCTTGAGCGTCTCCTTCGCCTTATCGTCCAGGTCGAGGGAGAGCAGCATGAACGTGTAGTCGCCCATGGTGCGCGCCTCCTGGTCCTTCAGGAAGAAGCCGCTGTTCGGGTGCTTGGGCCGTCCGTCCTCGCCGGTCCAGGCGGTCTGCGGCCCGGCGCTGGCCGCGATGTACAGGTCGCCCCAGGCGAAGGGGTTGTTCCACGGGAAGAGCTTCGGTATGTCGCCCACGCCGCGGACGTTGTAGAGGCTCGGCAGGACTGCGGGCGGGTTCCCGAACTCCGTGTCCTTGCCTCCGAACGGGGCGATGTAGAAGCGGGGACGCCCTTCCCAGACGCGCCCGTCCTTCTCGACCCGGATGCGCAGAGCGTTCCTGTCCCGGTCGAAGGGGTGCGACGTCTGCCCGAGATAGGTCAGCTTGTAGCCCATCGCGTCGACGGGATTGTCGCGCACGAGCATGATCCGCTCCTGCGAGTGCTGGAACGCGACCAGGCAGGCCACGCCCGCCAGCGTCATTCCCGCCCCGGCGTGCGCGATGAAGCCGCCCGTGCTGCGCCGCGACGACCGGTGCTTCAGGCGCGGCAGGATCAGCGCGACGTTCGCCAGCACGGCGAAGATGGAGGTGGCGAAGAGCAGGAGCTGCCACGGACGGCGCAGTCCCACGTACCACGCCGCTCCCGCCATGCCGATGGTCAGCAGGATCGCTCCGCAGTAGGGCAGGAGCAGGCGTCGGCGCAGCGATTCGACGTCCGTCGACTTCCAAGCCAGGAACGGCGTCACGGCCATGCCGACGGTCAGCAGGATGCCGAGCGGGTAGGTAGCCTGGTTGTAGAACTCCGGCTGCGCCGCCGCGCCCTTCTCGATCCACAGCTTGGTAAAGAGAGGGGCGGACATGCCGACGGCGGTGAACAGGCCGATCAGCCCGAGAAGGGCGGACGCCAGGAAGTAGCCGAACTCGCGCGTCAGGACGCGTTCGTACGTCGGGGGCTTCGGGATCTGCTTCCAGCGCCACGCCAGCATCCCGAGCGGGACCAGCAGCGAGAGCAGCACGCCCGAGAGCAGCAGGTAGAAACCGTCCTGGCCGAGCGAGGAGAACGAGTGAACGCTGAAGTCGGAGAGCAGGCCGGTGCGCGTCAGGAACGTCCCGTAGAACATCGTGGCGAAGGGCAGGACGCCGAGCACGATGTTCATGCCGCGCGCGCCGCCGTTCTTGTTCTGCACGGCGATGCCGTGGAGCAGGGCGGTGACGAACACCCAGGGCACCAGCGACGAGTTCTCGACCGGGTCCCAGGCCCAGAAGCCGCCCCAGCCGAGCGTCTCGTACGCCCAGTAACCGCCCAGCGCCAGCCCGATGCCGAGCGTCGCGAACGAGAACAGGCTCCAGGAGAACGCCGCGCGCGCCCAGCCGTCCCAGTCGCGGTGTAGCAGGCCGTAGACCGCCCAGGCGAAGGGGACGAGCAGCGAAGAGAACCCGAGGAAGAGGATGGGCGGATGGATGACCATCCACATGTTCTCCAGCAACGGGTTCAGGCCGCGACCGTCCGGCGGGACGGGGACGCCCTTCGGCACGGCGAACGGGCACTTCAGGAGGAGCAGGCCGAGCAGGAAGACGAGCCCTATGCCGTAGATCGGCCAGACCCTGCTCGTGCGCTGCCCGCCGCGGAAGGCGAGGACGACACCGAGCAGCGCGGTCCAGAAGGCCCACAGCAGAATGCTGCCCTCCTGGCCGCCCCAGAACGCCGCGAACAGGTACCACTCGTTCGAGCGGAGCGAGGAGTATTCGGCGACGTAGGCGACCTGGAACTGGTGCGTGGCGATGAGGTACGACAGGTACGCGGACGCGCCGACGACGCCCGCCGCCGCCACGACGACCGCTCCCCGCGCCGCGCGCAGCAGCGACTCCTTGCCGGGCCGCCGCGAGAGCGTAAACAGTACGTTCGCGGCAACGGTGGCGACCAGCGCGAGCGCCAGTAACAGGTATCCGAGGATCATAAGCTTCGTTTCTAACCCGGCCGGGCTACGCCTTCTGCGCCGCGCCGTACTCCTTCGTCTCGGTGCCCTGGTACTTGCTCGGACACTTCACCAGCAGACGGTCCGCGCGGAAGGTCGCGCCGTCGTAGCGGCCGATGGCCGTCACCTCGATCGCCTGCTCGAAGTTGGCGGGCTTGGCCTGCTCGAAGACGACGCTCATCCGGTCGCCCTCCTTCGACAAAAGGTCGAACTTCAGGCCGCCCATCTGGTTCTTGATGCTCGTCTTGTCGAGCGAGCCCATCACCTGCACGGAGGCGGTCTTCGCCCCCCGCGCCTGATCGAACGTCACGTAGGGCGTCAGGTTGGTCACGAACGCCTTCGCCGAAAACGCCATCGCCCCGAGGATGATGACGAGGCCGATCCAGCCAGCCGGTTTCACAGCAAGTCTCCTTCCCGCGCGCCCCCGGCGCGCAGGCGATGATCTTCCAGGCGTCGCTCCAGCTCGCGCGTGCGCTGGTCTACCCGGAAGACGAAGAAAAAGACGCCGGCCCAGATGAGCAGCGCGGTTATCAGGAGGGGGAGCATTCCCGTCATAGCGTCAGTCCTCGGCCTCGGCGGTCAGCAGCGCGAGGCGGAGGCGCTCCTGACGGAAGGCGATATTGTGCAGCCAGGCGTACAGCCCGATCAGGCCCGCGGTGAACGACCAGACGACCGAGTGGTACTCGGGCGAGAGCGAAGCCTGCTTGGGGTGCAGGGAGAGCGGGGCCATGTACTTCGGAACGACGTAGCCGAGCATCGGGGTCATCACGGCGGCGAAGAGGACGTACACCGCGGCGACCGCGGCCCGCTTCTCCGGGTCTTCGATGCCGGAGCGCAGCACGAAGTAGGCGGCGTAGATCAGCAGCAGGATGAAGATGCAGGTCTGCTTGGGGTCCCAGTTCCAGGCGGCACCCCACTGCACCTGCGCGAACACCATGCCGGTGACGGTGGTCAGCACGCAGAACAGGGTCGCGAGCGAGGCGGCCACCTTGCTGCGGGCGTCGTCCAGCAGGCTGCGCCCCTTCGCCAGGTAGCGGAAGGCGTAGTAGCCCGAGGCGACGGCGGCGATTATCACCACCATGGCGTTCGGGAGGTGGAACGCGAGGATGCGCGCCATCTCCGGCGACATGAAGCCCTGCGCCGCAGGCAGGTACAGGAACGCCGCCGCGGTGACCAGGGCCATCCAGATTCCCAGAAACAGTTTTGCCGCTGTGGCCAAAACCTACCCCTCGTTCCACACGAAGTCGATCAGCATCAGCGATGCCGTTATCGCGATGACCGCGTACGACGCCAGCACCTGCACGTCACCCAGACCCGGCGCGAACGCCCCCGCGGCGTTGCCCACGCCGAGCGCGGCGTTGGTCCCGTGTACCGCGGCGACCAGCAGCGGCACCAGCATCGGAAACGACAGCGCCGCGAGCAGCCCGCCCTTCGCGGTCGCCTGCGCGACGAGGGCGCTCGTCATCGTAAAGACCGCCGCGATCCCGACGCACCCGAGCATCAATACGCACGCGAGCAGCGCGGGGTTCGCTGTCTTTACCTTTAAAAGCGAAAGGAGCGCCGGAGTCGCCATCAGCGCCAGCAGCAGCAGCAGCAGCGCGTTCGCCGCGAACTTGCCCGCCCAGACCGTGGTCCCGCGCGCCGTCAGCCGCAGCGCCAGCGCCGTCCCGCGCTCCTCCTCGATCACGTACGCCCGGCCCAGACCCGTCGCCGCCGTAAAGAAGAGCAGCACCCAGATCAGCGCCGCCGCCGTCTGCGGGCCGGTCGGTCCCTGCCCGATGTACAGCGCGAGGCCGATGAGCGTCAGCGCGCCGACCGCGAAGAGCGCGACCGAGGAGAGCGCGACCCGGGTGCGCCACTCCGACCGGACCTCCTTCTCGAAGACCGCGAACGCCTCACGAACCCAGGACAATGCTGCGGTCCCCCAGAGCCATCTCGCGCGGGTCGTTCGTCGCCAGAAGGGTCAGGCCGCCGCGCGCCCGCTGCTCGTCTACCAGCGCCCCGACGAGAGCGACCCCGCGCTCGTCCAGCGCCAGCGACGGCTCGTCCAGCAAAAGCAGGGGAGCCTCGCCGCCGCCCCGCGCGAACGCGAGCCGCAGCCGCTGCCGCATCCCGCTCGAGTACTCCGAAACCGGGTCGTTCCCGCGGCCCGCGAGTCCCACCGCCGCCAGCCGCCGCTCCGCCTCCTCCGTAGACAGTCGCTTGCCCGCGACCGTGGCAAAAAACTCCAGGTTCTCGCGCCCGGTCAGCTCCGAGTACAGCGCGAGGTCAGGGCTCGCGTACCCCACCCGCGCGCGCCGCGCCGCCGCGTCGCGCGCCCCGCCTCCCGCCACCGTCAGGGCGACCTCGCCCCGGCTCGGACGGAGCAGGCCGGCGACGATCCGTACCAGGGTGGACTTGCCCGAGCCGTTCGGCCCGACGACCGCGACGACTTCGCCGCCGCGCGCCTCCAGGGAGATGCCGGCCAGCACCCGGCGCGCCCCGTAAGACTTACGGACGCCCTCCAGGCGCAGCGCGACCTCTCCCGGCTTCCACCGCGGGTTACCCGGCTCCATTTGGCACCATTATATCACCGGGCCGATGACATTGTGAACGTTTTCACGATATGGTTTGCCCGCGCCACCGGGCGGGAAAGAGTCAAATGACGGCATGCAAGCAGGCGTGCGGCCTTGAACAATATGGGCCGCATTCGGGCGGGGAGGAGTTCCGTCGAGAGGAGTGTGCCCCCATGGCGAATCGCGGGGTGGTATTTGGGATTACCGCAATACTGGCCGCCGGTGCGGCTCTTATAACGCATTTCAGCGAGAAGCAGGCGGTAAACGCCGGGGAATTCTGGCCGGGCGTCGCCGAGCTTCGCGCACAAGACGCGCTGGCGGGCGTTCTCTGGAACGGGCAGCCGCATCCGGACGTGGTGATCGTCGCCGCCGACGACAAGAGCGTGCAGGAGTACGGGAAGCTGCCGTGGAGCCGGGACGTCTGGGCGACCGCGCTGCGCAACGTCCAGGCGGGCGGGGCGAAGGTCGCGTCGTTCGACGTCGCGCTCGACCAGCGTACGAAGGACCCGCAGGACGAGGCGCTCTGGCGCGCGATGGCGAACGGAAAACGGACCGTCCTCGGGTTCGGCTACGATGCCAACCAGACGAAGTGGACGCCGGACGACGTGCGCGCGCTCCGATTCCTGGAGCGGGACGCGTTCGTCGAGAAACTCGAACTGCCCGTGCTTGCCGCGAACACCCAGTTCAACTGGTACCACTTCGATGCTCCGGTCTCCGACTTCACCGGGTCCGCGCGGGCGGCGGGCGTCTTCGTGCGCGAGACCGACCCGGACGGCGTGATCCGGCACGCGCGCACGCTCTATCTGGCCAAGGTGTCCGACCCGCCGAGCACCACCGACCCACTGCCGGGCAAATTCCCGATCACCAAACTGGAGGGTGCGCTCGTGACCCTGCCGGGGCTGCCCCTGGCGACCGCGATTGCGGCGACCGATTCCGACAAGGACAACGTCGCCAGCGAGGGCGGGAACGTCCGCCTGACCCCGACCGGTAGCGAGCCGACGCGCATCCCCGTGGACACGGCGGCGCGGGCGGCGATCCGCTTCGCCGGACCGGAGGGCACGTTCCCCGTCTACTCCCTCGTGGACGTGGCGCGGGGCGAGGTGAAGCCGGAGACCTTCAAGGGGAAGGTCGTCCTCCTGGGCGCGACCGCAGCCAACTCCGACGACACGGACCGCCGGGTGACTCCGGCAGGCGAGATGCCGCGCGTCGAGATCACGGCGAACGCCGTCTCCAACATACTCTCCGGCGAGTTCCTGGCGCGGACGCGCGGCTACGCCCCCGCCGCCGCGCTTCTGGTCCTCGGACTGCTGAGCGGGCTCGCGCTCGGACGGCATACGGTCGGCAAGACGCTGGGCGCGGGGCTGGGCATGGCGGCCCTCTACCTGGTCGTCGCCTGGGTGCTCGGCAGCACGACCGGCATCCTCCTGCCGCTCATCCCGGCGCTGCTGTTCCTGCTCGTCGCGACCGTCGCGGCGGCGGTCACCGTCCGCTCCGGCGAGGCGAGCGCCGCGCGCCGCTACCGGACGCTCAAGCCGACGGGCTGACGCGTCTCTGCAAAACAGGTGCGCAAGCGCCCCGGCTGTTGCAACAGCCGGGGCGCCGTCGGTCTTCTCCGGGTACAATCGGGCGGTAAGGAACCCGAATGTCTTCCCGCTGGAACTACACGACCGACGAGTGGGAGCTGTTGTATCTGACGCCCCTTTACGTCGGCACCGCGATCGCCACGACCACCCGGAGTGGCGTGCTCGGCTCACTGAGGGAGGCGCTCACGGTCGCCACCGGACCGGCGAGCGTCGCGCGGGAGTACCCGAACAACGAACTGATCCAGGCCCTCGTCGCGCGCGAAAACTCGCCGCGCACCCGCGACCTGGACGCCGAGACCTTCGCGCGGGACATCGTCAGCGCCCGCGACCGCGCGTTCGACGCCTGTCACCGCATCTGCGAACTGCTGGACCGGAAGACGAACGCGGTCGAGGCGGGGGAGTACAAGCGGTGGGTGCTGCGCGTCGCCGAGACCGTCGCCCGCGCCGCGCGTGAGGGCGGCTTCCTCGGCATCGGCGGCGGCGACAGCGCCATCAGCGAGGACGAGCGCCACCTGATGGAGTCGCTGCGCCGCGAGATGGGCCTCTGCTGACCTGCCGGGCGATTCGGCGTCAAGAACGGAGGGGCCACCCGCGCGGGTGGCCCCTCCGTTCTTTCCGGCGTGGGCCGGTTTCAGTTGACCGTCTTGACCAGATTCGCGAGGGCGTCGGTGTCGGAGACCGGCTCCAGACACCGGGTGCCGACGCAGACGTAGGCGAGTGGGGCGTCGGGCTTGTCGTAGCCGAGGTTCTCGATGTGCTCGGCGTCCTCTTCGTTGTTCGGGTCGAGCGGCTGGACGAACCGCTCGAAGCGGTACACCCGGTGCGCGGCGTTGATCAGCGCCTTCGTCGCCTTGTCGCCCGCCGGGCCGAGGATGTGGACCAGGATCGGGGGTAGCAGCGCGCGCTCGGCGGCAAGGGCGAAGCCCGCGCCGTAGTAGCCGAGCTGCGGCGACGCCGGGAGGAAAGCCTGGAGGATGCGCTGCGCGAGGCGAGCGTGCTCCTCCTCGCCGGTCGACAGGAACAGGCGGAGCAGGGCGTCCGACATCTGCATATTGTCGGTGACGTCCTTGGTGCCGATCTTCATAGTGCCGACCGCGTTCGGGTGAGTCACCGAGTCGTACAGGCCGCCGGAGCGGGGGTCTTCGAGGTGGCCCTGCACCCAGTTGGCGACGTTCTCGGCGTGCTCCAGGTACTCGACGCCCTGGCCCGCCTCGTACAGGTCGAGGCAGGCGGCGGTGACGTCGGCGGCGTCCCCGAGGAGGCCCGTGGGAATGCGCCCGGCGTTCTCGACGTCCTCGTCCGTGCCGATGAAGTGGTCGAGCGCCCCGTCCTGCTTGAGGGCGTTCGCGATCAGGTAGTCCAGGCCCTTGCGGCCCATCGCCAGCGCGGCGGCGTCGCCGGTCGCCTGCCACCAGGCGACGTGCGCGCGCACCGCCTGCGCGTTCGGCCCGGTCAGGATCGTCGGGTCCACGCGCGGCGGGTTCCACTCCTTGCGCTCTTCGATCGGCTGCGCGTAGTACTCGGCGTCCGCCGCCTGCGACCCGCCCCAGGTGCCCGTCTCGGCGTCGTAAAGCGTGGTGTCGAGGTAGCGCAGCGTCTTGGCCGAGACGTCCTTCCACCGCTCGTCCCCCAGGATCTGATAGGCGCGGGCGTAGAGGCGCGCGAGGAGGGCGTTGTCCTCCAGCAGCTTCTCGTGGTGGGGGTCGCGCCAGTCCGGGGTCTGGGTGTAGCGGAAGAAGCCGCCCGCCTCGCGGTCGTGCAGGCCGCCGTCCGCCATGCCGCTCAGGGTCTTCTCCAGGACGATGGCGATGTCGGCGTCGTCCTCGCCCGTGTGCGGGGCGCGGGAGAGCTGCTGCAGGAACAGCTCGACGACGTCGACGTGGGGGAACTTGGCCGGGTTCTGCTCGCCGCGGAAGCCGCCGAACGCGAAGTCGAACATGAACTTGCCGGAGAGCAGGGCGTTGCGCACGATCTCGGGCGTCACCGGGAGCGCGGGGTCGAGCGGCGGGGCGTTGTCGCGCTGCTGGCGGATCTGCTCGCGCTGGTTCGTGACGAGTTGTTCCAGGCCCGGCTTGTCGTTGCGGTAGGCGTGCTGGATCTGCGGCAGGAGCTGCGCCATGCCGTCCGGCGGGACGAACGTCCCCGCCCACATGACGTCGCCTTCGGGGGTGAGGACCGCGGTGGAGGGCCAGCCGCCCTGCTGGTAGCGGGCGTAGATGTCGGGCCGCTTGTCCGTGTCCACCCGTACGGGGATGAAGTTGTCGTCGACGAACTGGGCGATGGCCTCGTTCCCGTAGGTCTGCTCGTCCATCGTGCGGCACCACTGGCACCAGACGGCGTGCATGCTGAGCAGGACGGGCTTGTCATCGGCGCGGGCTTCGGCGAACACTTCGTCGCTCCAGGCGCGCCAGGCGATTTGGGTCATGTTAAAGATGCGTTCCGTTTCGGAAGATGGGTAGGATGGAATTCTTCAGAGCGAGGTAGGCGATGGGAATCCCCGTAAATGCCCGTGACGAGTATACACCGGTCGGCAACCGCCGGGCAACCCGCCCCCGCCACCGCGTACCGCCGTCTGAACCAGACGCGCAAAAGTCGCGTCCATAACCAGAGTGGAAGGGTATGCCTGATGTAAAGGGGCCGCGCTTCGGGCGCGGCCGAAGGGAGTCCTCCTCATGAAGAAGACTATGCAATACCTGGCCGCCGGGGGCGCGGCGGCGGCAGCGGCGCTCTCGGTCGCCTCTTTGAGTTACGCGCAGCAACAGCAGCAGTCACAGACGGCGCCTCCGGACGCGGGCGCGGGCACGTCGGCGCGCGCCGCGGTGAAGCGCCCCCTCGCCGACGTCCTGATGCGGATGAGCCGCGACACCGGCGTCGTCGTGGTCGCGGATTCGACCGTCGCCGCCGAGCAAGTCACGCCCCCGGCGGAGGCGACGACCGCGGAGAACCTGGAGGCCCAGGTGGCCGCCCTCGTGCGCACGCTGCCGAGCGGCGCGACCTGGGGGCGTCTCTACCTGCCCGCCCCGCCGCGCGGCGGGCGCGGCTACAGCGGAGACGCGGTCGCGGAATACGCGATGGCGCAGGCGAAACTGTTCGGGAAGGTGGGGGACGCGCCCGCCGGACAGGTCGAGGTGCTCGGAAAGAGCCTCGCGGCGCCCGCCGCCGCGCCCGTAATGACCGCCCTCGACCTCCGTCCGGTGTATCTGGTGACGAATCCGAACCTTCGCGCCTCCGCGGGCGCGGCGGCGGTCGTGCCCCCCGGCGCATCGCAGTCGTGGTCGCAGATGACGGAGCAGCAGCGGCAGCAGGCCGCCGCGCTAGAGGCGCAGCGTTTACAGCGCATGGACCCGCAGTTGCAGGGGGCGGTGATGCGGTCCATGATCCAGAACATGAGCCCCGAGCAGCGGCGGCAGATGTTCCAGGGGATGGGCGGCGACGGCGGCCGCGGCGGCCGTGACGGCCGTGACGGGCGTCGCGGCGGGCGAGGTCCCGGCGGCTTCTAACGCGCGGCACTCGCACTGCGGATCGGAAAGCGATGTTTCCGGGCACCACCCCGGGCGTGCGGCTGTTAGGGTAGGGGGCGGGAAAACGATCCCGCCTCCTGCCTTTCGGGTTGACTGTTTAAGGAGCACGCGCCGCATGTCGTCCAACGTCCGCAGTATCCTGGTCACGCTCGCCATGGCGGCGACCCTGATCGCCGGGCTCGCGCTTCCGGTGAGCGCCGCTGCGGCCCAGGAAGCGCCGCCCGCGCCGCAAGCGCCGCCCGCGGACGCCCCGCCGCCCGAAGGCGACGGGCGGAAGAAGGTCCGGCTCATCGTCGGCCCCGAATTCGGTGTTTTTCTGCCGACGAGCGGCAAGTCGGGCGACGCGTTCGGGACCGCGTGGACCAACCTCGGCGTCGGCGTCGGGCGCGTCCGCGGCGCGAACCCGCGTGGGGCCTTCGCCTTCGAGTTTCAGGTGCTGCGCAACCGGCGCGGCGGGAGCCGGGCCCTGCTGCTGCCGCTCACGGTGACCTACCGGCGCGGCCTGCTGCCGCCGGGCAGGGGAGCCGCGGGCGCACGCCCCTACGTCGGTCTGGGAACGGGGCTGTACCTGGCGGACCTGCGATCCGAAAAGTATGGTGTTACCTCCGGATTCCGCGGCACGATAGGGGTGACGGCGCTGGCGGGCGCGACCGTCGGAGACCGTGCCGTCGTCGAGGCGCGCTACCTGGCGGTGGGGCGCGTGAAGGGGTTCGACCTTTCCGGTGTCAACCTGACGGCGGGGTTCCGGTTCTGAAGGCGGCGGCATGCCCGGCCGTTTTTTTCCGAAACCCCGGGTACGGGAATGGCGTATCTCTGTTACCGGTAGATACGAGGGAAGGTTTTCCGTTCGATACAGCGGGTACGATTAAGGAAACCTGTGAAGGCGGTCGAGGCAGTCTAGGGTACGATTCTCATGCCGTGATTTCACGCTCCTTTCGGGAGGACGAGCCGGAGGGGACGGCGAAATTTAGCCTGCTGGGCGAAGGGGCATCCGGTCGTCTCGTGGACAGGAGCAAGGGGCGATGACTTACAAGCGGTGCTGCGCGTGCGATTTCTGGGTGACGGCGTCCGAGAAACGATGCCCGAACTGCGGTATTCAGGACCCGCGGGTCGAGCGGACGGACACCCTCACGATGGAGACGCCCATGACCGACGGCACCCGCGCCGCGTTCGGCGGCTTCATCGGGGCCGTCATCGGCGGCTTCCTGATGGACGGCATGGGGGTCGCCGTGGGCGTGGCCGTCGGGGTCAGCCTCGGCGTGCTCCTCGGCGCCGACCGCGAGTGGGGTCCGGGCGAGGTCGCCGCGCTCGCGACCGCCGGGCGGACGCGCCACCAGAACAGCCTGCGCCACGACGAGGAGACGATCCAGCAGCGCCTCTCCGACATCGCCGCCCGCGAGAAGAGACTGGCGGAAGCCCGCCAGAAGGTCGAGATGGAGCGGGGCAACATCAGCGAGGACCGATGGGTCAAGGTCTGCGACGCCCTCGACTCCGCCTCCCAGATCCTTTCCCGCCAGCGCGAGCGCTACCACGCCCGCCTGTGGGACGTGGCGCTGGTGCGCTGGCAGAACACGCTGGAGCCGCTCGCCGCGGACTGGGACCGGCTCACCCACGAGGAGTGCAACCACCGACTGCGCCAGCTCGAGGCGGCGCGCGACCGGGGCGAGGCTTACCTGCGCGAGTGGGAGGGCGTGGACCTGAGCGACGTCTCCGAGGCGCAGCAGAGCGTCAAGCGGCTGAAGACGGCGCTCGCCTCCTGCGACAAACTCCGCGAGGCGCTCATCGTCCAGCAGGCCGCGCTCGCGGTCAAGGGCATCGCGCCGATGGACGAGGCGCTCCAGCCATCCCTGGCCCCCGCGGACTCGCTCAAGAACCTCGACCTGTTCAACGCCCGCGCCGCCATCGGCGAGTTCTCCAGCGCGTTCAGCGAGCTGGAGGCCGAGTACGCGCGCCTGCGCAGCGAGGAAGAGCTGGCCGAGCGCGCCGTGCTCGCCCGCCGGATGGGCTAAACCGCGGCAATCCGGGTTACAATCTCCTATCGCCGTAACCGTGCCCCATGGGCGCAAGCGAGGATGGACATGCGTAACCCAATATATTCCCCGAGGGCGGCGGCAATCGCCGCCCTTTTCGCCGTCTGCGTCGCCGCCCTGTTTTCCACCGGCTGCGCCCGCGTGGGCGCTCTCACGGAGGTCAACCCCGACGGCTCCCTTACCCGCACCGTCACCATGCGGGGCGCGGGCGCGCCCGAGGGCGGCATGAAGATGGGGCCCGGCCTCACCGACCTCGTAGACGCCCCGAGCGGGGCGGGGTGGAAGGTCGCGAAGGCGACCGAGGAGAACGAGTTGGTCGTCACCGCGACCCGCTCCGTCCCCGCGGGCGCCGCCCCCTGGAGCGACGTCGTCATCCACGCCGACCCGGTGCCGGACGTGCCCGCCGCCGCGACGGCTCCCGGCGGCGCGCCCGGCCCCGCCGGTCCGCAGCAGTCGAAGCCGAAGCCGGGGGTAAAGCCCGCGCCGCAGAACAAGCCAGCCGCCAAGCCGAAGCCCGCGGCCCCGCCCGCGGCAGCGGCGGAGCCTTCGTTCGAGTTCGCCGAGCCGAAGACGAAGCCGGGCCCGGTGATCGTCACCAACGAGGTGAGTGTCCGGCGGGTCGCTCCGGGTCGCCTGGAGTACCGCGAGGTCTTCCGGTGGAAGGGCAAGCGGCCCGAGGGCGGCATGGGCGCGCCTGACCCGGAGATGGACGAGGCGTTCCGCAAGGCGGTCCCGCCTGCAGTCGCGGCGGACCCGGCGCTTGCGAAGGCCATCCAGACGTCGATCGCGCGCGAGATGCTCCGATCCGTCTTCGGGCCGGGCGAGCCTATCATGCCGCTGCTCCTGTTCCACACCGACTACGCGGAGTACCGCCTGCGCCGCAACCTCACCGCCGCGGTCCGCAAGGCGTTCCGCGAGCACGCGGGCGAGAAGATGACCGAGGAGCAGCGCGCGACCGCCGAAAAGCAGCTCGTGGACGCGCTGACCAGGAGCATCACCACGAAGAGCAAGGCGCTTTCGAGCCCGGGCGGTCCGCAGCCGCCTGCGACCGAGTCGGGCGAGAAGAAGGACGACGGGGGTTCGCCCGTTGCCCTGTTCATCCGCGTGAAGATGCCGGGCAAGGTGATCGAGACGAACGGCGAGTACGACGAGTACACCGGCGAAGTGGTGTGGCCGCTGTACTCGGCGGCGGCGGGGTTCGAGGACGTGGTCCTGACCGCGATCTGCGAGGTCGGTAAGTGAGCGAGCAGCGCGAGCGCGAGCGCCTGGCCGGTACCGACGCCGCCTTCTGGGCGGGAGGCGCGGCGAAAGAGACGCCGAGTCCCCGCCGCTACGTCTGCCACCGCGCGTCGTCGCCGCTCCGCATCGACGGCAGACTGGACGAGGCGGCCTGGCGGGCGGCTCCCTGGACGGATGTCTTCCTGGACATCGAAGGGGAGAAGCGGCCTGCCCCGCGCTTCCGGACGCGGGCGAAGATGCTCTGGGACGACCGGTACTTCTACGTCGGCGCGTGCATGGAGGAGCCGCACCTGTCGGCGACCCTGACCGAGCACGACGCGATCGTCTTCCACGACAACGACTTCGAGATATTTATCGACCCGGACGGTGACCGGAAGATGTACTACGAGATCGAGGTCAACGCGTTCGGGACGATCTTCGACCTTCTCCTGGAGAAGACCTACCGCGACGGCGGACCCGCGCGCCACGAGTGGCTGCTGCCGGGGATGCGCCACGCGGTTCACCTCGATGGCACGGTGAACGACCCGTCGGACGCCGACCGCGGCTGGTCCGTCGAGTTCGCGCTGCCTTGGAAGTC
>DATLHN010000691.1:0-1889 GCA_035539875.1 Armatimonadaceae bacterium | reverse complement strand
GCCTGGAACGCGATCGCGGGCGACGACATCGGCGCGCTGCTGGCGTGCCTGGAGTCCGTGCGCGCCGAAACGCTGGCGTACCTGGACGCCTGCACCGAGGAGACGCTCCAGACGCCGGTGGCGCTCGCCCCGGAGTGGCAGGGGTACTTCCACGCGCCCGCGGTCGAGCCGGAGGAGCTGATGCGCTGGATCGCGCGCCACGAGTACTACCACCTCGGCCAGATGGTAACGTACCAGTGGCAGCGCGGCAACGAGTCCGTCCTCGACGGCTGAGACGGCGTGAGCCCGCGTGATAGCATGGAAGTGTTCGCGCACGCGCTCGCGGCCCCGCGAGCCTCGTGCCGGGACGACCCGGCGCGGGGGTGCCCGTCGTTGTCCGAAGGGGACGACCCCTTCCCGTCAAACGGAAGGTATGGGTATCGCCGTGGCGTGGGTCTATCTGTTTTTCGCGGGTCTGCTGGAGATCGGCTGGGCCGTCGGCCTGAAGTACACCGAGGGTTTCACCCGGCCCTGGCCGACGGTCGGGACGCTCGCCTGCATGGCCGCGAGCGTCTTCCTGCTCGGGATCGCCGTCCGCACCCTCCCCATCGGCACGGCGTACGCGGTCTGGACCGGAATCGGCGCGGTCGGGACGGTCATCGTCGGGACGCTCCTTTTCCACGAGCCGCGCGACGCCGCCCGCCTCGTCTGCCTCGCGCTCATCCTCGCGGGCATCGTCGGCCTGAAGCTCACGGCGGCAGCGACGCCGTAGCCCGGGGCGCGGTGGTCAGAGGGCGTCGGACTCCAGCGCCTCGCGCGCCTCCTCCAGTTCCTTCGCCTCGTCCTCGGACGGCTCGGGGTAGCCGTCGTGGAACGAGCCGAGGCGCTCCGCGATGACCGCGGCGACCGCGGCGCGCGCCGTCCACGGACGGTCCGCCGGGATCACGTGCCAGGGGGCGAGCGCCGTGTTGGTGAGGGTCATCGCCTGGCCGAACGCGGCCCTGTACTCGTCCCAGAGCGCGCGATTCTTGATGTCGGCCTTCGAGAACTGCCAGGCGGTCTCCGGGGCGGCGATGCGCTCCAGGAGCCGCTGGCGCTGCTCCTCCTTCGAGACGTGCAGGAAGAACTTGAGGACGTGGATGCCGTTTTCGGTCAGGTACCGCTCGAAGTCGTTGATCTGGGCGCAGCGGCGCTCCCAGACGTCGTCGCCCTTCGCCTCCGGCGGCAGGTCCTGCTCGTCGAGCCGTTCGGGGTGGACGCGCTCGCCCATGACCTGCTCGTAGTACGAGCGGTTGAAGATGCCGATCTGGCCGCGGGCGGGCATCGTAACCGCCGCGCGCCAGAGGAAGTCGTGTTTCGCCTCCTTGGCCGTCATCGTCTTGAAGTGCTTGAACTCGCAGCCGCGCGGGTCCAGGTGCGCCAGCGCGTCGGCGATCGCCTCGTCCTTCCCGGATGCGTCCATGCCCTCGAACAGGACGACGAGGCCGTACGTCCCGTGGGCCATCTGAACGTCCTGGTACTTCTTCAGCGCCTTCGCCCCGCGGTCCAGCCGCTCCCGCGCGCCACGCTCGCCCCCGGGCGGCAGGCCCCGGGGAGGCGGCGCGGTAGGCACTGTCCCCAGGTCGATCGTCTCACCCGGCCCGAACGTCATCCGGTCCGCCGCTCCGTCCCGCTGTCCCCGGTCCTGCTTCCGCAACGCCATGCGCCCTGATCCCCCTTGTATTCGTCTCCGTTGCGGATGTACCCAGGTTGCCGACTTCGACACCGACGAAAAAGGGCGGGGAGAAGGCGCGCGCCTTCTCCCCGCCCCGTACGGAGTGGTCCCCCGCGCTCTTAGCTCTGGTTCCCGCCTCCGCCACCGCCGCGGTTGCCACCGCCACCGCCCGAGCCGCCGCCGGCCCCCCCGGACC
>DATLHN010000690.1:0-15195 GCA_035539875.1 Armatimonadaceae bacterium | reverse complement strand
CATCAGCAGGGCGCAGAAGACGAAGCCGACTCCGACCGCGCCCTGGCCGTACGGGTTCGGCGGCTGCGGCGTCTGCAGCCAGCCGTTGAGGCGGTTGTACGCCTCGGCGGCGAAGCCGGAGCCCTGGTTCCACTTGGCCTGAACGCCGTAGGCGTACGCGAGATGCAGGTAGGCCCAGAAGGCGGCCAGCGTGCCCACGACAGCGGCCAGGATCAGGCTCCAGAACATCACCTTCTGGCTGGCCCGGATGTCCTTCGCCGCCTTCAGCCCCTCGACGCCGAACGGCATCGGGTGCGAGCGGTAGGCGCGGTTGAACCAGTAGAAGAACGAGAGGATCGTCAGGTCCTGCCCGGAGAACGCGGGGGTGCCGAAGACGCGCGTCAGCATGTGGTCCGGGCCGGTGAAGTGCAGGTCGTGGACGGGCGGGCCGAGCTCCGCGCGCAGGCGGGTCACGGCGACGGCCAGCGCGAAGTATATGAACAGCGCCAGCGCCGCCCAGTGCGGCGACAGCCCCGCCCAGATGAAGAACGCGACCAGCAGGCCGAAGCCTATCAGCATCCCCAGGAACGCGTGCCGGTAGGGCAGCGCCTCCTCATGGTCTTCCAGGTCGGACGGCTCCCCCAGGACGCGCTTGATCATCTCCGAAAAGTAGTGCCGCCCGTTCCACAGCAGGAAGACCAGGATCGCGACCCACCCGCCGAAGCTCTGCTCGCGCACGAACGGGAAGTCCGGCGTGACGTCCCAGGCCATCTGCGCCGAGAGGACGAGTTGCGCCTTCCAGAAGAGGTAGAAGAACCAGCACGAGAAGAGCAGGTCCAGCGGCAGCAGGTACCCGAGGCCGACGGCGAACGGGTAGAACGAGTAGCAGGTGAAGCCGACCGCGTTCCAGGGGCGCGTCGCGAAGATGCCCTGCCCCTGGAGGTTGACGTGCTGGACGTTGATCCGCGGCAGGTTGGGATACAGGTGCGCCAGACCGTTCCAGATCTCCAGCGAGGCGCAGAGGGTGAAGCCGAGCCAGAAGAGTCGGCTGCGCCATAGGGCCGCCGCGGGGTCGGTCATCTGGATCGGGATCTCGACGACGGGGAACGGCAGCCGCTCGCGGTCCTGCCACCCCTTGCGCACCAGGACGTTGATGCACATCATCGTCCAGAGCAGGACGACGGTGAACCCCGTCCAGAGCAGCACCGGGCGAATCCAGGGCAGATAGTTCTCCGGCTGGTATATGGAGGAGTGCCCCTGGTAGTACCCGGCGAGCGCGGCCTCGTCCGTGACCATCAGGGGGTCGGGCAGGTACTGGCCGAACCGGTCCATCCAGCCGTTCGCGGCGTTTCCGAAGCGGGTCGGGTGCCCGAGCATCTGGACCAGCGAGGGGACCATGTCGTGCCCCGCGATCGCCGCGCCGAGGGCGACCATCGAGTAGAGCGTGATCAACTCGGCCTGCGAAAACGCCGCGCGGGGCGCGAAGCGCCGCAGCCCCGCGTTGACGATCAGCAGCAGCGTCAGGATGAAGAAGACGTTCGCGAAGAGCGAGATCGTCGTGAAGTACGGTCCGTACCCGACCTTCTCGGCGGCGATCACCCAGAACGCGTCGAGAACGATCAGCGGCAGTCCGAGCAGGGCGACGTACCACCGGAGCACGTGCGGAGCGGGAGAGCCATCGGAAGGAGCGGAAGGGGGCGGCGCGACGGATGCGTCGGGCCGCCCCTCGGGGGCGGTCATGGCTTTCGGTTCGGCGTGCACGTCCCGGACTCCTGCGACATAAAACTGGGTTATGTTATCACGAGTCCCCGCCGACCGCGCAGGAGGCGAACGTGAACGAGTACAGGCCGAAATCTTCCGAAGTGGTGCCGAGGCGCAGCTCGTGCTTGCCCCAGCGCCGGTTCTTGAGGATCTGATACATGCGCGGCGCGTCCACCCTCAGGAACGACTGGCCGTCGGCGGCGTACCGGATGTCCGCGCCCGCGGCGTCCTTCGTCACCGGCCTGCCGTCGTGGAGGACGAAGAGGTCGAACGGGTTGCCGCCTTCGGGCCGCATGACGGCGTTCGTCTCCAGAGCGCGGTAACTCAGCGCCAGGTAGTCGTCCCACGGGTTCGCGGTAGCGCGCGCGTGGCGCACGCTCTCGTTCAGGACGCGCCACTCCCCCTTCGCGTAGAAGACCCCGTCCTTGCGCTCGGCCGCGGGGACGTCGGAGTAGACCGCGGGCACATCCTTACGCAGGCCGGGCGGCGAACCGAAGAACCCGTCGCCGCGCCAGTAGCCGCAGTAGATCTCGCGCGTCTGCGGGTAGCACACCGCGCCCGGCTTGTCCGATCCGCGGACCGGTTCCATGATCTGCGGGAGCACGAGCTTCGGGTTCTTACGCTTCAGGGCGCGCTGGATCATCGTCTCCGTCCGCCCGTAGTCCCCCTCGCCCGCGTGGTCGTAAACGATCCGCCCGTTCGTGTCGATGAGGTATTTGCGCGGCCAGTACAGGTTCTTGAAGTTATTCCAGTTCCTGTAGTCGGCGTCGAGCAGGATGGGGTACTCCAGTCCGAACTCTTTTGCCGAGGCGACGACGTTGTCGCGCAGCTTCGCGAACGCGAACTCGGGGGTGTGTATGCCGACGATGGTTAGTCCGTGCCGTGCGTACCGCGCGTGCCACTCCTTGAGGTACGGCAGCGTGCGGACACAGTTGACGCAGGTGTATTCCCAAAAGTCCAGCAAGCAAAGGTGGTTTTCATCCAGCAGCCCCCCCTTGCCGTAAAGGCGAAGAGCCTTCCCGCCCGTGTTCAGCCACTCCTCGGAAGGCCCGAACAGTTCGGGGGCCTTGTCCCCCACCGTCGGCCCCTGCTTGGCCTGCGGTCCCGACGGTCGAGCGTCGGCGGGCCGAGGCGTTCCTGTCAGCGTGGCGGCGGCAAGTGCGGAGCCGCCCAGAAGAAGGTCGCGGCGGGTGAATCGAAAGTCGGTCATCAGCGGGTCTCCATCCGAAAGAGTAGACGCACCACCAGGCGGGCGGAGTTCCCTTCAGGGGCCGTCCCGTGCCTGGGTGCGTCACCATTCAAGCAGATGAATCATTACGAGCGCGGCCCCGGCGGTGGTACACTCCAACCGTGCGTACGTGGTTTCTCCGAACGCTACGGCCACATCTGGCCGCCCTGCTCGTCATGGCCCTCGCCGTGCCGACGGCGTTCGCTCGCGTCGACGTGCGGTGGTTCTGCGAAGGCCGCGTGTGCGGCTTCACCGCAGCCTTTTGCTGCTGTGAGGCCCCCGTCGGGCGCGACGCGCGTTGCGCCACGGCCGCGAACGACGCCGCGGGGGTTTCCTCCGACGGGAGCGGGGCCGACCTGTGTCCCTCCGAGTGCGACTGCCGCATGGTCATTGGAGCGCCGGAGGAGGCTACCGCGTCCCTGTCCGCGCCCGCCGCGCCCAATCATCCATCGCTCGCCGCGGTACTGCCTTCCGCGCGGCCGGTTATCCCCGCGCCGCCCGTGCGCCCGTGCGCAGTCAGACCCACGGAGGCACGCGGCCCGCCCGCCGCCGCTTCGTTCGCAGGCTCCCCCGTTTCTCCGCGCGCCCCGCCGTTCTCCCCCTGGCAGCCGTCGTCGTCACGGCCCCCAGGCAGAGAGACCGAGCCGCCGCGCGCCGTTTAGAGCCCGCCCCTCCTCCATCTCCCGCCCGAAGGCCGCCTTCACAGCCCGTTGGGAGGAGACGTTTGCAACTTCCTGTTCCCCTCATAGGGGGCGGCGTTCCCGCCCCGATAGCCCGCGCGATTCGACAACCGTCCTCCCCGCCCGTATCGGCCGCCGCGCAACCCGAGCTGACGGTCGACGAAGCGGTACGCGTGGCCGTCGCCGACAACCCCCGCCTGGCCGCCGCCCTGCGCGACGTGGCCGCGGCCCGCCACGGCGTCGCCTCGGCGGGCGCGCTCGCGAACCCCAACGTCGTCTTCGCGCCCTCCCTCACGGGCGGCGTCGGCGGCGGGTCCGACACGGAACTGCTCTTCCAGCAGCCGCTGGAGCTGAACGGCACGCGCGCGGCGCGTCGCGCGGCCGCGTCCGCGCAGGCGCGCCGCGCCGAGGCGCAGGCCGTCGCCGAGATGCGCGCCGTCGTCTTCACGGCGCGCACCGCCTACTACGAGCTGGCGCGCGCACGCGAGCAGGCCGCCCTCGCCCGCACGCTGCTGCAGACCGCCGAGGAATTGGACCGCCTCGCGCGGCGACAGGTAGAACTGGGTGCGCGGCCCGCCATCGAGCAGACGCAGACGGGCATCGAGGTCACGCGCGCCAGGCAGCAGGTAGCCCTCGCCGAGGCCGCCGTCGCTTCGGCGGAGGCCGCTCTGAACGCCCTGATGAACCGCCCGCCCGACGCCCCCGTCGGGGCGGTCGCACTCCCCGTCGCGGCGGTCCTGAGCGCCGCGGCCCTCCCCGAACCGCGGGAGGCGGCCCGCCAGGCGCTCGCCCAGCGCGCCGAGATCGCGTCGGGCGAGGCGTGGGCGGACGCCCTGCGCCAGGAAGCCCGCCTGGCCCGCGCCGAGGGTGTGCCCGACGTCGCGCCGCAGTGGCGCGCCACCAGCGTCACGCGCGGGGTCCGGCAGAGCGGTTTCGGCCTCGCCATCACCCTGCCCCTCATCGACTACGGCTCCCGCCGCGGGCGCGTCCGCCAGGCCGAGGAGACGGCCCGCGCCGAGGGCGATCGGGTGGAGGCGGCCCGCCTGCAAGTCCAGAAGGAGGTGGCGCAGGCGCTCGCGCGAGCGCGGGCCGCCCGCGACGTGCTGGCGACGTACCCGCAGGGTCTGTTGGACGAGGCCGAGCGATTGCTCAGGGCGTCGCGCATCGGCTACGAGGAGGGCAGGACGGGCGTGATCCAGCTCGTCGAGGCCCAGCGCACGTACCGCCAGGTCCAGGGCGACTTTATCGGGGCGCAGGTCGAGTACGCGCTCGCCCTCGCCGAACTGGAACGGGCGTCGGGCGCCTTCCCCGCCGCGGCACTGCCCGACTCCCCTTCTGCCAGCACCGCCCACAGGCCCGCATCGGGCGGGCGGAGGAGAGACCCGTGACTACGAACACCACCAGCAGTACGGGCGGCCGTCAGCGGAGCCATCTCCTCGCCGCCGCTGCCTTCCTCGTCGGGGTCCTCGGCACCGCCGCCGCCATGACGCTCTTCGGCCACCCCGCCGCCGCCCCGACGGAGGCGGTGCGGCCTGTCCAGGAAGGAGAGGGGCATGGGGAGGGCGGGGATTCGGACGGAGCCCGCGGGGGACACGAAGAACACGAGGAGGGAGGCCACGCCGAGGGCGAGTCGAGCGCGACCGTCAGGCTGTCTCCCGAGGGCCAAAAGACGGCGGGGATTCGGACGGAGCCCGCGGCGTACCGCACGCTCCGCGAGGGACTGGCCGTGCCGGGGACGGTCGAAGCGCTACAGGGGCGCGTCGCCAAGGTCACGCCGCCCGTGGCAGGCAAGGTGGTTCAGGTCATGGCCCGCCTCGGCGACTCCGTGCGCGCGGGCCAGACCCTCGCCGTGCTGGACAGCTACGAGGTCGCGCAGGCGCACGCCGCAGAGGACGAGGCCCGGGCGCGCGTGCGGCAGGCGGAGGCCGCCGTCCAGACGGCGCGCGCCGAAGTCGGGCAGGCGCGCGGGCGCCAGAGCAGCGCCGAGGCGGCGGTCGCCACCCAGCGCGAGCTGGCGCGGGCGGGGGCGTTTTCGCAGGCGCCGCTCCAGGCGGCCCAGTCCGATCTGGCAGAGGCGCAGTCGGCCCTGATCGCGGCCCAGACCGAACTTCAGACGCACGAGGCCGCCTACGCCCGCGCCGAGCGGCTGTTCCAGGAGGGGATCGTCGCCGGGGCGGAGTTGGAGGAAGCCCGCCTCGAGCTGTCGCAGGACAGGACGGAAGTGGAGCGGGCGCGGGCGCGCGTCGACATCGCCAAACAGGCGCTCGCCCGCGAGCGCAAAGTCGCCGAAGGCGGCCTGCTCAACCGCCAGGCCGTGCAGGCGGCCGAGGCCGAGGTGCGCGCCGCGGCGGGCGAGGTGACACTGGCGCGGCGCCTGGTGGAGGCCGCGGAAACCAATCTTGAGGGCGCGCGCACCGCGCTGGCCGCGGCGCGGGCGAACCTAGCCGCGCTGGAGGGCGCGGGCGGCCACGCCGAGGGCGACGGCGGCAGGGTCCTGTTGTTCGCGCCGATCGCGGGCGTGGTCGCGGACGTGGACGCCACCCTCGGCGAGAGCGTCGAGCGCGGCGGCGCGGCCCTGTTCCAGATCGCCGACCTCGCTGCCGTTGTCGTGCGGGCGAACGTCCCCGAAAAGGACGTCGCGCGGGTGCGGGTCGGCCAGCGGGTCGAGGTGACCGTCGCCGCCTTCCCGAAGGAGCGGTTCCGCGGGGTGGTGCAGAGCGTGGCGAGCAGCGTGGACGGGAAGACGCGCGCCCTGCCCGTGCGCTGCCTCGTTTCCAACCCCGACCGCCGCCTGCGCCCCGAGATGTTCGCCACCGTCACCCTGCCCGTCGGGGACGGCCGCCGCGCGCTGCTGGCCGTCCCCGAAGCCGCGGTCGTCACGGACCGCGAAGAGGACGGCTCGGAGGGGCAGGCGGTGTTCGTCGCGGGCGCCGAGGAGGGCGCGTACGCGAAGCGCCGCGTGACGCTGGGAAGGTCGGCCGGCCAGCGGGTCGAAGTCGCCTCGGGCCTGAAGGAGGGCGAACGGGTGGTCACGGCGGGCGCGTACACCCTCCTCTCCGAGTCGAAGAAGGCCGAACTGGCCGAACACGAGCATTGAAAGGAGCCGACGGGCCATGATCCAGCGCATCCTGGAGTTCTCCCTGCGGCAGCGGTTCCTCGTCCTCGTCGGGGCCGTGGTCCTGGCCGCCTTCGGCGTCGCCGCGTTCCAGCGGCTCCCGATCGACGCCCTGCCCGACGTGACCAATAATCAGGTCCAGATCAACACGCAGGCGTCGGGCATGGCGCCCGCCGAGGTGGAGAAGCTCGTCACTTTCCCGATCGAGGTCGCGCTCGGCGGCCTTCCCGACGTGCGCGAGGTCCGCTCACTGTCGCAGTACGGCCTGTCGCAGGTCACCGTGGTCTTCGAGGACCGCACCAACGTCTACTTCGCCCGTCAGCTCGTCTCGGAGCGGCTACAGTCGGCGCGGGAGGGGCTTCCCGCGCAGGCGGGGGTCCCCGAACTCGCCCCGGTGTCCACGGGACTCGGGGAAATCTACCAGTACACCCTCGACTCCGAGACGCGCGGCCCTACCGAACTGCGCACCTTGCAGGACTTCGCCGTGCGGCCCGCCCTGCGCACCGTCCCCGGCGTCGCCGAGGTCAACAGCCAGGGCGGGTTCGAGCGGCAGTTCCAGATCGAGATCGACCCCGCGAGGCTGCTGTCGCGCGGCGTGACGCTGCGCGAGGTGATCGAGGCCGTGGAGGGCAACAACGCCAACGCGGGCGGCGGCTACATCGTCAAGGGCGCGGAGCAACTCCTGGTCCGCGGGGTCGGGGTCGTGCGCGACCGCGCCGACATCGAGAACATCGTGATCGCCGCCGAGCAGGGCACGCCGATTCTCGTGCGCGACGTGGCGAGCGTTTCCGAGGGCGGGAGCCCGCTCCGCCGCGGGGCGGCCACGCACAACGGGCGGGAGACGGTGCTCGGCATCGCGATGATGCTCAAGGGGGCGAACAGCCGCACCGTCGCGCGCGCCGTGGACGCCCGCGCCGAGGAGGTCCGCAAGTCGCTGCCGCCCGACGTGAAGCTCGCCACGGTCTACGACCGCACCGACCTGGTGGACAAGACCATCGGCACCGTCGAACGGAATCTGGTGGAGGGCGGCATCCTGGTGGTCGTGGTGCTGCTCGCGCTCCTCGGCAGCCTGCGCGGCGCGCTCATCGCCGCCGCGGTCATCCCGCTCTCCATGCTGTTCGCGGTCATCGGGATGGAGCGGCTGGGAATCTCCGCCAACCTCCTCAGCCTGGGCGCCATCGACTTCGGCCTGATCGTGGACGGCGCGGTCATCCTGGTCGAGAACTGCGTGCGCCGCCTCGCCGAGGCCCGCGAGAAGGCGGGCCGCAGGCTTACCGAGGAGGAGCGGCGCGCGACGGTCGCGGAGGCATGCCGCGAGGTGCGGCAGGCGACGCAGTTCGGCGAGACGATCATCCTCGTCACGTACCTGCCGCTCCTCACGCTGGTCGGCATCGAGGGCAAGATGTTCAGGCCCATGGCGCTGACCGTGGTGCTGGCGCTCACGGGGGCCCTGATACTGTCGCTCACCGTCGTCCCCGCCCTGTGCAGCCTGCTCCTGTCGGGCGACACGCGGGAGAAGCGAAACCCCCTGATGGGCTCCGCCGGGCGGCTGTACCGCCCCGCGCTCGACTGGTCGCTGCGGCACCGATGGGCGGTCGTCTCGGGGGGCGTGGCCCTGTTCGCCGCCTCCGCGCTGTTGTTCGCGCGCCTGGGCTCGGAGTTCATCCCCGAGCTGGACGAGGGCGCGATCGCGATCCAGCCGATCCGCCCCGCGGGCGTGTCGGTGGACTACTCCGTGCGAATGGTCGGGGCCGCCGAGCGGGTGGTCGAGTCCTTCCCCGAGGTGCGGGACGCGTACTCGCGCATCGGGAGCGCGGAGGTCGCTACCGACCCCATGCCCCCTTCCGTCGCCGACATGATCGTGACGCTGAAAGACCGTCGCGAGTGGCGGCGCGGCCTAACGAAGGAAAGGCTGGTCGCGCAGATGCAGGCACGCCTGGAGCGGGAGGTGCCGGGGCAGGGTTACGCCTTCAGCCAGCCTATAAAGCTGCGCACGGACGAGCTGGTGTCGGGCGTCAAGGCCGACGTGGCCGTGAAGGTGTTCGGGGAGGACCTAGACACTCTCGCGAGGCTCGGCGGGCAGGTGCAGGCCGCGCTCCGCCGCGTGCCAGGGGCCGAGGACGTCTCGGCCGAGCAGGCGACGGGCCTGCCCACCCTGGAGATAGCGACCGACCGCGCCGCCGCGGCCCGTCACGGCATCAACGTCACCGACGTGAACGAGATGATCGAGGCGATGATCGGCGGCAGGGCCGTCGGCCAGGTTATGGAGGGCGACCGCCGCTTCGACATCGTGGTGAAGCTGCCCGAGGCGCGGCGAAACGACCTCGACGCCCTGCGCGAGCTGCGCGTCGCCGCGCCCGCGGGTGGGAGCATCCCGCTCGCGAGCCTCGCCACCATCGAGACCAGGCCCGCGCCCGCGCAGGTCAGCCGCGAAGGCGGGAGTCGCCGCGTCGTGGTCCAGGCGAACGTGCGCGGGCGCGACCTGGGCGGGTTCGTGGAGGAGGCGCGGCGGACGGTGGCGGAGCGCGTCCCGCTCCCGACGGGCTACCGCGTCGAGTGGGGCGGGCAGTTCGAGAATCTCCAGAGCGCGCGCGCGCGCCTCCTCCTGGTCGTCCCGCTCGCGCTCGCCCTGATCTTCCTGCTCCTGTTCCTGACGTTCGGCTCGGCGAGGCAGGCCGCGATGATCTACACGGGCGTGCCGCTCGCGGTCACGGGGGGCGTGTTCGCCCTGTGGGCGCGCGGCCTGCCGTTCTCGATCTCCGCGGGCGTCGGGTTCATCGCGCTGTCGGGCGTCGCCGTGCTGAACGGGGTCGTGCTGGTGTCGGCCATCAATCGCAAGCGCACGGAAGGGACGGCCCTGGCGTCGGCCGTGCGGGAGGGGGCGCACGAGCGGCTACGGCCCGTGCTGATGACCGCGCTGGTGGCGAGCCTGGGGTTCGTCCCGATGGCGCTGTCCACGGGCGTCGGGGCCGAGGTACAGCGCCCGCTCGCGACGGTGGTGATCGGTGGGATCGTGTCCAGCACGCTGCTCACCCTGCTCGTACTGCCGACGCTCTACGCGTGGCTCGAAACGAACGGCGGCGAAGCCGCGCCACTACCCCCTGCCGCGGCGCCGCCGTCGGCGGTACGGGAGTCATAGGAGGCCCGAATGGGAAGAAACGGGAGGGTGATGGTGAGCTTGTTGGCCCGAGCACCGCTTCTGCGGCGAGTCGCCGCTCGTACGTCAACCACACCGTTTCGTGTCGGTACGCCCGCTGACCCGCGCCGCCGCGAGCGGTATAATCCCCCTGGTATGGCTTCCCCCGATCCGTCTCCCGATGACGCCAGCGCCCCCGAATGCCGCCGCGCACTGCACGTTGTGGTTTGCCCCCCGGGCTGGGGCGTTCTCCACGAAACCGCTTCCTTGGCCGGGTGGGGCGCGTAGATGGCAGATATCGTCGCCCGAGAGGCCGTCACCGACGCCAGCCCCGAAGCCCCGCGCCCGCGGCATCGGGCGCAGCGCCTCCTCGACGCGGGTCTGGTGGGCGTCCTCTACTGGAGCATCGACGGCGGCATCGAAGACGCCAACGACACCTTCCTCCAGATGCTCGGCTACACCCGCGACGACCTGGCGGCGGGGCGTATCGACTGGATCGAACTCACCCCGCCCGATTTGCGCGCTCGCGACGAGCAGCCCGTCGCCGACCTCCACGCCACGGGCAGGCACCTGCCGTTCGAGAAAGAGTACGTCAGGAAGGACGGCACACGGGTCCCCGTGCTCGTCGCATCGGCGTTCAACGAGGGCTCGCGCACCGAGGGCGTCGGTTTCGTGGTTGACATCTCGCCCCAGAAGCGTGCGGAGCGGGAGGCGACGCAGAGTCGCCAGGAGGTCGAGGCGATCCTCGAAAGTATCGGGGACGCCTTCTTCGCACTGGACGACGCGTGGCGGTTCTCCTACGTCAACGCCGAAGCCGAGAGACTGCTGCGGCGGCGGCGCGGGGAGCTTCTGGGCAGGGACATCTGGGAGGAGTTCCCCGCCGCGGTCGGCACCGAGTTCGAGGCGCAGTACCACCGCGCCCTGCGCGAGCGCGAGACGGTCGCGTTCCAGGCGCACTACCCGCCGCCACTGGACTCCTGGTACGACGTGCGCGCCTACCCGTCCCCGAGAGGCGCGGGCCTGTCCGTGTACTTCCGTAACATAAACGAGGAGCGCAAGCGCGAGGAGGAGCGGGAGCGACTGCTTGCCGAGCAGGAGCGTCTCCTGGCGGAATTGCGCGAAGCGGGCACCCGCCAGCGTCGCTTCCTCAAGGAGATGCTGGCGGGCTTCACCGAGGGCAGGATGCGCCTCTGCTTCTCTGAGAGCGAGCTGCCCGCGGCACTGCCGCCCCTGTCGGACCCGCTGAGTTTGTCCGATGCTTCCCTGCGCCCGCTGCGGAAGCACTTGGCAGGAGCCGCTGAGGGAATGCAGATACCGCAAGAGCGGCTCCAGGGGTTCGTGACGGCTGTCCACGAAGCGGCGGTCAACGCGGTGAAGTACGGCGGGGGCGGCACGGCGCGCGTCAAAGGCGACGTAAATGCGGGCGTCCTCCAGGTGTGGGTCGAGGACCAGGGGCCCGGCATCGCCGAGGAGATGATCCACAGGTCCGTCGAGCGCGGCTACACGACACAGGGCTTCGGCCACGGGACGTTCTTCATGCAGTCGTGCTCCGATCGCCTGTACCTCTTCTCCGAAACGGGCCGGGGGACCACCGTCGTTCTGGAGATCGACAGGCACGCGCCGGAGCCTGCCTGGCTCCTCCGCTAGGGCGGGCGACGGCACTAGGGCGCTGCTTGGGTACACCCTGTATATGGACCTGCGCCTGTCGTTGAATTTGCCCGAGGACTTCTCGCACCTACCGATGGTACGCCGCGTCGCCCGCGAGGCGCTGGCTTCGTTCGGCGTGGCGGCGCAGGACGTCGACGACCTCGAAGCCCTCGTCGGCGAACTCGCCGCGAACGCCGTGCGGCACGCCCGCGCGCACGAGAGCTACCAGATCGAGGTAACACTCTGCGATCACCAGGCGACGGTGACCGTCACCGACCAGGGGGTCGGGTTCTCCCGCGAGGCCGTGGGTGAGGCGGGGACCGAGCGCGCCGGGGATCGGCGAGGCGGCGGCGACCGCGGTGTCGAGGAGCGGTTCGGGGGGTGGGGCCTGCCACTGGTGGAGGCGCTGGCGGACCGGGTCGAGTACCAGACGAACGCGCCCCGGGGCACTACCGTCCGCGCCGAGAAAAGCCTTCACGTCACGGCCGCGTCCGACGATCCTGCCCACGCCACCTAGCAATCCTCACGGGAGGCCGGAGGCGCGGAGTCGGGTACAATTGCAGCAACGTTGGCACACCTACCCGACAACCACCCCGAGGGACGACATTCCGAACGCGTGGGTCTGACAGCCGCCAAGGAAACGGGAGAGGCGGCGTTCGATCCCGGCCTCCGCGCGAACGCCGCGGACGCGGCCGGCGGTCTCCCCTGGTCTTCCGTTGGCGGCACCGCGGTGCTGTTGCCGCTCACGGCGGCCCTCCTTAAGGCTGTCACGCCCGACGAGGTGGTCGCTGCCTCCGTCGATCAGGGAATGGCCATCCTCGGCGCGCGGGCGGGCCTGGTCGCCCTCGTCGCGCCTGACGGGCAACACCTGGAGATCGTGCGCACCCGGGGGTTCGACGAAGCCGTGATCGGGCGATGGCGGCGCATCCCGCTGGGCGCACCGCTGCCGCTTTGCGACGTGGTGCGCACGGCGGCCCCCCTCCTCCTGGCCAGCCGCGCCGACTGGGAGGACCGCTACCCTGCCATGGTGCGGGAGGCGGCGCACGAGCTCCAGGCATCGGCGGCACTGCCGCTCGTCGCGCGCGGACGCACCTTCGGCGCCCTGCACCTCTCCTTCCCGACGGAGCGGACGTTCGGAGATAGCGAGCGCACCTTCCTCGCGGAACTTGCCCGCCACTGCGCTATGGCGCTGGATCGCGCCCTGCTCCTCGAAAAGACGGAACAGGCGCAGCGGCAGGCGGAGGATGCCCGATCGGAAGCCGAGACCGCGAACCGCCGCCTTGAGTTCCTCGCGCGGGCGAGTGGTCTGCTAGCGGAGTCGCTGGACTACCAGGTCACGCTCGACGCCATCGCCCGCCTCGCCGTGCCCGACCTGTGCGATTGGGTGACGGTGGACATGGTAGACCCCGCCGAAGGGAGCGACGAGGCCGCGCTGCTCCGCCTGGCGGTGGCGGCGCACGTCGATCCCGAGGAGGTAGAGGCGCTGTGGGAACTCCGGCGGCACTCCCCGATCGACATGGCCCAGGTCGGCCAGCCCCCCGTCGCCGCCATTCTGACCGGCGAGGCGGTGTTCCTGCCCGAGATCACCCCCGAACTGGTGGCTGCGTCCGCGCGGGACGAGCGGCAGCTGCGCTTCATCGAGCGCCTCGATCTGCGGTCCCTGGTGAGCGTGCCGCTGTGGACCTCCACCAGCAGCGGCGCGCCGCAGGGCGCGGTCACCCTGGCCGCGATGCGCGCGTCCGGCCGGGTCTTCACTCGCGAAACCGTGACGCTCGCGCAGGAGTTGGCCCGACGCGCTGCCCTGGCGGTAGACAACGCGCTGCTCTACGAACGGGCGCAACGCGAGGTGGCCGAGCGGGCCAAGGCAGAGCGCCAGGCGGAGCGGGTGGCTGCGGACCTGCGGCTTGTCACCGACGCCGCGCCGCTGCTGATAGCGTACGTCGGGACCGACCTCCGGTACCGCTTCGTCAACCAGGGTTACGTGGAGTGGTTCGGGCGGCCCGCGGGCGAGGTGGTAGGCAAAACCGTGCCTGAGGTGATCGGCCGGGCCGCCTGGGAGGCATCGCGGCCGTGGGCCGAGGCCGCCCTCGGCGGCGAGCGAGTGACTTACGAGGCTCTACTCCCCTACGGCGAGGGGCGGCAGCCTCGCCACGTCCACATCGACATGGTTCCCGACTTCGGCCCCGCGCCCGACGGAATCGGCCCGGCGGCGGTACGCGGCTACGTCGCCGTGGTCACCGAAATCACCGAACGCGTCGAGCGGGAGCGGCGTCAGATGTTCCTGGCGGACCTCACGGAAGCCACCCGCGGCTTGCTCGACCCGGACGAAGTGTTATGGGAGACGGCGAAGGCAGTGGCGGAGTTCACGGGGGCGAGCCGCTGCACCTACGCCGACATAGAGGGCGGAGGCGGCAACGACGCGACCATTACGGTGCAGCGCGATTACACGCGCGGGGAGCACATCCGCTCGGCAGCCGGGGCCTGGCGCTTGCGGGACATGGGGGCCGAGATGGCCGCGGGGCTTCGCGCGGGGCAGGTAGTGCAGTCCGCCGACACGCGTACCGACGCTCGCACCCGGTCGGAGGAAGTGCGGGCAGCCTTCGCTGCCCTGCAAGCCCGCGCGGTCTTGAGCGCGCCCGTCAACAAGGGGGGCGAATTGGTCGGCGTCCTCATACTGCACCAGGACGAGCCACGCAACTGGTCGCGCGAGGAGGCGGACCTGCTCGTGACGGTGGCGGAGCGCACCTGGCTCGCGCTGGAAAACGCGCGGCTGCGGCGCGCGGAAAGGGAGGCCGCGGTCCAACACCGCCGCTTCCTGCGCGAGATGCTGTTCGGTCTCACGGAGGGACACCTGCGGCTCCTCGATGACGCCGCAGAGTTGCCCGAGGAGTTGTCGTACGCGGTCGAGCCGGTCCCTCTTTCCCCGCCCACCTTGCGCCTGCTGCGCAGACACGTCCATGCCTTAGGAGAGGAGCTGGGCTTCCCCGAGTGGCGGAAGCAGGACCTGCTGACGGCGGTCGGGGAGGCGTCCATGAACGCGGTCAGGCACGGGGACGGCGTTCGGATCGGGCGCGTCCACGGCGACCGGGCCGCGGGCACGATCCAGGTCTGGGTGCGCGACGAAGGCAGCGGCATTGCGGAACATCTGATCCACCGCGCCATCGAGCGGGGCTGGAGTACGGGCGGCTTCGGACACGGCTTTCACCTTATGTGGAAGACCTGCGACCGCGTCTACCTGCTGACGGGTCCGACGGGCACGACGGTGGTCCTCGAACAGGATCGCACCCCTCCCGCGCCGCCCTGGCTCGCGGACGGCCCTTGACGGGAAGCTGGCGGCGGCAGGAGTGGAGCGCCAATGAATCAAGAGGACGCGCGCCGCCTCGTGGAGCGCGGCTACGACGCTATGGCCGAGCAGTACCTCGCCAGCAAGGACCAGGAAGATCCCCACTTCCTCGCGGCGCTGAAGTCACTGTCGGTCGGCCTGCCACAGGGCGCGCCCGTGCTGGATCTGGGCTGCGGGGCGGGACTTCCCGCCACCCGCTTTCTGGCGCGGCGCGGCTTCGCGGTGACGGGCGTGGACGTGTCGGCGCGCCAGCTCGAACTCGCGCGACTCCACGTCCCCGAAGCCGCCGCCTTCCACAGGGCGGAC
>DATLHN010000689.1:0-2568 GCA_035539875.1 Armatimonadaceae bacterium | reverse complement strand
GACGGTCTTTTCCCGCGACGAGGGGCCGCGGAGGGAGACGTCGGCGGAGGCGCTCGCGGGCCTGCGCCTTGCCTTCCGCGAGGACGGCGTCATCACCGCCGGGAACGCCTCGCAGCGCAGCGACGGCGCGGCGGCGGTGGTCCTGACCACGCGCGAGCGCGCGGAGGGCGCGGGTCTGACGCCGCTGGCGCGCTTCGCCGGGTACGCGGTCGCGGCGGTCGCGCCGGAGGACTTCGGCATCGCGCCGGCTTACGCGCTTCCCAAGCTGCTGGAGCGCGCCGGCCTGACGCTCGGAGAGATCGACCTGATCGAGTTCAACGAGGCGTTCGCCGCCCAGGTACTGGCCGCGAACAAGCTCTATCCCCTGCCGCTGGACCGGGTAAACGTCAACGGAGGCGCGGTGGCGCTCGGGCACCCGCTCGGCGCGACCGGCGCGCGCCAGACCGTGACGCTGATGCACGAGGGGCGGCGGCGGGGCGCGCAGTGGGGGGTCGTGACCATGTGCGCGGCGCTCGGCATGGGCGCGGCGGGGCTGTTCGAACTTCTGTAAAGCCCGCCCCGTCCAACCTGTAGTAGACTGTAGAAAATCCCGCTTTCGGCAGGAAAGGGATGGCTCGTGCTTCACGCGGACGAAGTGAGCAGGCGTCGGGTTCTTGCCCTGGTGAGCGTGATCGCGCTGCTCCTCGGGAGTTTCATGATCGCCGGGGTCGTGCAGCGCGTCTGGCCGAACCTGGGCACCGAGACCGAGGCGCCCACCGAGGCCGAACTGGCGCGGATGCGCCGCGAGGCGCAGGAGGTGCGGCAACTGCGCGCCTCGCTCATCTCGATAGCGAAGGACGAGGGGTGGGACGCGGCGATCGAGTCCGCGAGCGGGTTTCTGCGCCGCCGCGACAACGTCCTGGTGCGCCGCATGCGCGCGGAGGCGTACCTGCGCGCGGGCGACTCGCGGGGCGCGCGCCGAGACTACGACGAGCTCATGGGCGACAGCCCGCTGGAGAAGGCCGCGCTCCTGGCGATCGGCGGGGATGTCGACGATTTCCGGCGGCACTGCGAAGACTGGATGGGGCGTCTGAACCCCGCCGAGCTTGACGGCACGGAGGCGAACAACGCCGCCTGGATGTGCGTGGGGCTCTCCGGCGGCCTGCGCGACTACGACCCGGCGCTGCGCCTCGCCCGAAAGGCCCTGGACGGCTCGCTCCCGGACGAGCGGCCCACCTACCTAAATACGCTTGGGGCGCTCCAGTACCGGGCCGGGCGCGATGCGGAGGCCATCAGGACGCTCTCGGAGGCGGAGGCGCTGCGCTCCGACCCCTTCAACTGGGTCTTCCTGGCGATGGCGTACCGGAGGTCAGGCGAACGGGATAAGGCGCGCGGGCTTCTGGCGAAGGTCGAGAAGCGCCTGGACGCGTCCTACGGCACGCTGGACCCGCAGGAGTATCGCCACGAGCTGATCCTCTTCTGGAACGAAGCGCGCGCGGACACGCCGCCCATATAACCCAGATAACCTGAAGAGGCCCGGGAGGGCGTAAGCGCCCCCCGGGCCTCTCTGGCTTCCGTCCCCTACAGCGCGCCGCCCCGGTGAGTGCCGAAGAGGCGCTGCCAGAGCGAGGGACTCGGCTCCGGCGCGGCGGGCATCTCCGGTACGAGCGGGTCAGCTGCGCGCGCGGCGGCGTGGCGGTCGGCGTCTATCTGGCGGAAGATCGCCCGGAGCGGGGGGACCTCGGAGGCGGGTATCCACGCCCGCCGCTCCAGGTCGAAGACCATCCCATTGGGCTTCAGGACGCCGCGGCGGGCGGCGTCGTAGAGAGCGGTAAGGCTCAGCGGCTCCGATTCTCGTCCTCTGTCGAGCAGGATGACGTACTGCTCCTGCCCTGCGTCACGGCTCTGCTGCATGTTCAGTGTCTCCCGGGCGCGACTCTGCCGGTCGCGTCTCCTGCCTGGTGAATTCCAGTACCGTCCTCACTACCACCGTACTACAGTCCCGATTCTGCGGCGAAATGTTCACCGGAATTTCCGGGGCCGACATGAAATACTCCGCGCCCGACTCCGGACCCGGAACGGCGATCAAACAAATGTTTTATCCGGGAGCGGCCTGCGTGTATACTGTGACCATAATCTAATCAAACTACTGTTTGATTTCACGACAGGGAGATGGACGAATCGATGGGAAAGCGAGGCCCGCAACCGGGGACCAAATACCGCAAGCGCAGTGTGGTCCGCGTCCGGCCTATACAGATCCAGAACGACCGGCAACTGGTCGCCGCGCAGCACTTCAACGACGATCTCGAAGACGTCATGACGCGGATCGACCTGAACATCTACCCGGCGTACGGACCGTTCGGCCTGCCGTCGCCGCTCCTGAACCGTCTCCGCGCCTCGGTCGAGGCCGCCCAGCAGTCGGTGATCGACGGCATCCTCGGGTATTCCGAAGAGTCCGCGCGGGGCGAGGGCGATGGGACAGACAGCGAGGACGAGGACGGCGTCCGTGCCCCGGACGAGTCGTAGGGCACGTGATCGCCTAAATGACGGCGCGGCGGCGGACAATTTCCGCCCCCCCGCCCCACCCGA
>DATLHN010000688.1:0-2055 GCA_035539875.1 Armatimonadaceae bacterium | reverse complement strand
CCCCAGATCCTTCAGGTCCTTCAGGTCGCGCAGGCCCTCCAGCCCTTCCAGACCCTCCAGGCCCTCCAGGCGCACGGAGGCGCGGCGGCGGCGGCGCGGGCGGTCGTCGTCCTCGTCCTCGTCGTCCTCTTCTATGGCCTGGCGCAGCAGCTTGCTCGCGACGCCGACCTTGTCGAAGTCGGCGTCCTCCGGCAGCGGCGAGAACAGCCCGGCGGTGTCCACCTCCAGCGCGTTCAGGCGCTGCAGGATGCGGTTGTAGTGCTCGACGGCCATGCCGGCCCCGTCGGAAAGCGCGCCGGTCAGGCTCGCGCCCTCGGCGACCTCGATCATGCCCTTGAGCATGCGGCGGATGCGGCGGACCTCCTTCGCCCGCTCCCGCTCCCGCCGCTCCTCGGGCGACTCGTCTTCCATCTCTTCGTAGCTCATTTTCCCCTCGGCTTCCTTCGCTTCTGCTTCGTGTGATCGATTTCGTTATCGTCGTCTTCCGCCGTGCTCAACAGCAGGCGGCGCAGCGACTCGCGGGCGCGGTACAGCCTGCCGCGCACGGCGGTCTCGTTGACGCGGAGGTACGCGGCGATGCGGGCGATGGGCCACTCCTCGACGGCCCGCAGCCACAGCGCCTCCCGCTGCTCGTCCGGCAGGCTCTCGATGGCGCGCAGCAGGCACTCGCGCTCGTCGCGCCGCTCCCAGACGCGCCCCGGGTCCTCCCCCATCGTCCGCCGCCCCACCTCGCGGCTCTCGCGCAGCAGGAAGGCGTCGATGTCGGACGGCGGCGCGGGCACCCCGGCGCGCGCGTCCCGCTCGGCGAGGCGAAGCGCGCGGTTCCGGGCGATGGCCCGGAGCCAGCCGGGGAACGCGGCGGGCGTCTCCAGCTTCGGCAGCGCCTTGAACGCCAGCAGGAACGCCTCCTGCGCGGCGTCCTCGGCGGCGGCCCGGTCGTGCGGGAAGACGCGTCCGGTCGTGAGCAGCACCGCCGCCCGGTAGCGGCGCACCAGCTCGTCGTAGGCTTCCAGCGACCCGACCAGCGCGGCCAGGACCAGCGCCTCGTCGTCCGCGGACTCCAGGGCCTCGCAACCGCCGCCGCTTTCCGCCGTATCCGCCGTCACCGCGTTCGTGCCTCCACGGGTCTGTCCCTCCCAACGATAGGATACGCGCCGGGGCCGCGCCGTCACGGCCGCGCGGCGATTATTTGCCGACGCTATATAATGACGGCACGTAAGGAGTCCCACGAGATGATCCGTTCCCGATTCGCCGCGCGCCCGGCCCTGCTGCTCGCCCTGGCCACGGCGGCGGCGGCGCTGCCGCCGGTCGCGCCGCGCGCCGCCGCCGCCCAGGAGGCGCAGCAGGCGCAGCAGCAGTCAGAGCAGGTGCAGGTGAAGCCGGAGGAGGCGGCGGAGAAGCAGGCGGCGGCCGACCCGCGCGTCAAGGCCGCGCTGGAGAAGCTGAAGTACGCGTTCACCGTCAACGCCAACAAGGCGTACGTGCTGACGTTCACGCTCAAGGACCAGAAGCGGACCCAGGCCGTGTTCGTGAACTCGTCCACCGAGAAGTACGGCCCGGTGGAGGTGCGCGAGGTGACCTCGACGGCCTACAAGGTGAAGGGGAAGATCGCCGCCGACCAGGCGCAGCGCCTTCTGGCCGACAACGACCGGCGCAAGTGGGGCGCGTGGCGAACGGTGGAGGACGGCGACGCGACGTTCGTCATCTACGCCGTGCAGCTTCCCGCCGACGCGGACGCGGAGACGCTCGACAACGCCATCGACGCGGTGATGTTCACGGCCGACGCGATGGAGAACGAGATGACGAAGGCCGACGACTTTTAGCCGGGAACGGGACGACCTCTCCCCCCGTCGCTCGTTCCTCGGGCACCCCCCTCCCTTCCGAGGGACGAGGGCGGGGGGAGAGGTCACGGGCGAGAGGTCCGCCTAAAAGTCGTCCGCCTTGGTCATCTCGTTCTCCATCGCGTCGGCCGTGAACATCACCGCGTCGATGGCGTTGTCGAGCGTCTCCGCGTCCGCGTCGGCGGGAAGCTGCACGGCGTAGATGACGAACGTC
>DATLHN010000687.1:0-1554 GCA_035539875.1 Armatimonadaceae bacterium | reverse complement strand
GCCCAGACCTCGTCCACCGGCCGCAGGCGCGCTTCCGACTCGCCGTCGCGCGGCGGAAGCGACGCGGTGCTCCGCAGTCCGTGTTCGGCGAGCTTCGCTTCCGACCGGGCCTTGCGCGCCCAGGCATCCGCGGGATGGGGCACCCGCGCCTCGAAGTCGCAGGACGAGCCGTCTCCGCCCAGCAGGACGTTGCCGGCGGGGTCGCGGATGCTGGCATCGGGAAAGAACATGATCGCGTTCGCCCGCGCGGCCCAGGTGCCGAACGCGTCGAGCGCCGACTCGGGGACCATCACGCTCGTGTGGTGGCGCACCCGCTTCAGGTGGCTGAGCAGGTGGTAGCGCGCCTGGGTCATCGTGCTGCCGTCGCGCATCACGAATTCGGAGAAGCCCTGCAGGTGATCGGCGAGGCCGGCGTCGGGGGCGCTGCGGGCGGCGCGGGGCGTGTGCGGGAAGTCGAAGGGCGGGAGCGACGCGACCGTGGCGTACGCATTGACCAGGACGTCGGGGCCGGACGCGGGCGCGGACCGGTCGCTGGCGAGATGGCGAAAAATGCGCTTCAACATGGCCGCGCATCTTCGCACGACCGTCCGGCGCCGCGGCGCGGCCGCGCCCCCGGGATCAAGGGGCTGGCAACACGTCCCGCATGAGGGCGGCGAGGTCGCCCGCGGGCAGCGGCTTGGTCAGGTGGAAGTCGAAGCCGGCGGCCAGCGTCGCCTACTTCGCCCCCGGCCGGGTGTCGGCGGTGAGCGCCACCAGCACGGGACGGGACGGCAGCCGGCACGACCGGATGGCCCGTGCGGCGTCGAGCCCGTCGATGCTGGGCATGTGCACGTCGAGCATCACGACGTCGGGCAGGAAGGTGGTGGCCTGGCGCACGCCTTCGAGGGCGCCGTAGGCGATCGACGTGTCGTAGCCCAGTTGGGCGAGCAGCAGGCCGAGGGAGTCGGCGGCATCGGCCTGGTCGTCGACCACGAGCACCTTGTACCGCGAGGCGCCGAGGGGCAGGGGGGCGGACGAGGGAGCGGTCGACGTGTGCATGGCGTTCCGGCGCGGGGCCGCGTACTGCTGATGCGACCGCCGTTAGCAGGCTTCATGCCGATGCCGGTGTTCCCTGGGAACAGGACGGTGGACGTCGCGGGAGTGGCAAGGATTGCCGCACCGCTTGCACCTCCGCCGGTTTGACCGGGCGCAACATGGGGCCTCCCGTCCCCGCGTACGCTGGGGCTGTTTCCACCTCCGGAGCCCTTCCATGTACGCCCGCATCCTGGTCCCGATCGATGGCAGTTCCACCGCACAACGCGGCCTCGAGGAGGCCCTCGCCCTCGCCGCGAAGCTCGGGTCGTCGCTGTACGTCGTCAACGTCGTTGACGCCCGCCTACTGATCGCCGAGGCCGAGATGGCCGTGCCGCCGAAGGACGTGCTCGACAGCTGGCAGCTGCAGGGCGAACGCCTCGTCGCGAAGGCCTCCGAGGCGGCGCGCGCGAAGGGCGTGGCCGTGGAGGTGGCGGTGCGTTGCGAGCCCGGCCTGCGTGTGTGCGACGTGATCGTCAAGGA
>DATLHN010000686.1:0-9077 GCA_035539875.1 Armatimonadaceae bacterium | reverse complement strand
GGCTGGTGGCGGAGGCAAGCCGGGGCTGGGGGTGAGGGCCATACCCAGCGCGCATTGCCGTCGCTTTTGTTTTCGGTTGTGGACGCGTCCGAGGCGTCGGATCCGGCCCGGGCTGGCGTAGAATGGGTTACTGAAACACTTCACCAAACGGGGAACGACGATGAACCTTTTCGCCGCGATGCTGCTGCTGGGCGCTCTGGGACTCACCCAGGCGCAGACTACCCCGCCCGCGACCACGACGCCCCCGCCCCGGCCGCGCTTCGGCCCCACGCCGGAGCAGCAGGCGAAGACCCAGGCGGACCACAGGCAATTACTGGAGACACTCAAGATTTCGTCGCTGCGCCCGGGGGCGAACGGGAACCCGAACGCGCCCGACGCGGCCAATTCGGACGAGTCGAAGGTGGGCAGCTACACCCTTCCCGACCCGCTCGTCTTCAAGGACGGCAAGAAGGTCACGAGCGCGGCGGAGTGGAACCGTCGCCGCCGGGCCGAGCTTTTCGAGGAGTTCGACCGGGAGGTCTACGGTCGCGTCCCGAAGGTGACTCCCAAGGTCACCTGGGAGGTGACGGAGACGACCAAGGAGGCCCGGGGGACGGTGCCCGTGGTCACGAAGAAGCTGGTCGGGCACGTGGACAACAGCGCGTACCCCGCCGTCACGGTGGACATCCAGATGACGCTGACCACGCCCGCGAACGCGACGAAGCCGGTGCCGGTCATGATGGAGTTCGGCTTCGTGTTCCCGCCGCGACCGGCGGGCGCGCCGAACGCCGGACCGCCCCCGGGCGCGGGGCCGGGCTGGCAGGAGCAGGTGGTGGGCAAGGGCTGGGGCTACGCGATCCTTTCGCCCGCCAGCATCCAGGCGGACAACGGCGCGGGGCTGCGCGAGGGCATCATCGGGCTGGTGAACAAGGGGCAGCCGCGCAAGCCGGACGACTGGGGCGCGCTGCGGGCGTGGGCGTGGGGCGCGAGCCGCGCGCTGGACTACCTGGAGACGGACCCGGCGGTGGACGCGAAGCGGGTGGGGATCGAGGGGCTTTCCCGCTACGGAAAGGCCGCGCTGGTGGCGATGGCGTACGAGCCGCGCTTCGCGATCGGGTTCATCGGGTCGTCGGGGGCGGGCGGCGCGAAGCTGTACCGGCGCGACTTCGGCGAGAAGGTGGAGAACCTGGCAAGCTCCGGGGAGTATCACTGGATGGCGGGCAACTTCGTCCGGTACGCGGGGCCGCTGACGCCGAAGGACCTGCCGGTGGACGCCCACGAGCTGATCGCGCTCTGCGCGCCGCGCCCGGTGTTCATCAGCTGCGGCTCCCCCACGGTCGAGGGCAACTGGGTGGACAGCCGGGGGCAGTTCCTGGCGGCGGTGGCGGCGGGGCCGGTCTACAAACTGCTGGGGAGGAAGGACCTGGGCACGGCGGAGATGCCGCCCATCGACGCCGGGCTGATCGACGGCGACCTGGCGTTCCGGCAGCACGCGGGCGGCCACACCACGGGGCCGAACTGGCCAACCTTTCTGACGTTCGCCGGGCGCTACTTCGACGGCCGGTAAGCCGGTAGGTAGGGCCGGGGATGGCCAGGATGGCCGGCCAGTAGGCAGGTAGCGGCAGCCGGTGGTTGAAACCACCGGCTGCTGCTGTTGAAGCCCGCCTCCGCGGACTGCGGAGACGGGGGCGGTTTCCGTTCCCGGCGTTACTTGAGCAGGCCGAGCATCGAGGCGATGTAGTTGATCTGGCCTTCGTGGTAGGACATGTTCCAGTGCGGATAGGCGATGACCTGGGCGAGGGTCATGGGTCCCCAGGGCATGGCGACCGGGACGCCGAGGTCTTCGGCGGGGGCGGCGCGGATGGCGGCGACGGCGGTCCCGGTGTTTTTTTGCAGGAGGGCGAGGAGTGTGGCGGTGTCGCCCGCGGCCAGTTCGCCGCGGGCGCGCTGGTAGGCGGCGAGGTCGAAGTCCTCCGGAAATGCGCGGGTGCGGACGAGGTCGGCAGTGCTGGCGTTGAGGATCGCGCACTCGGCGACGACGTTCGCGGCGGAACGGGCGTCTCCGCCGGGTGACCAGTCGCGCCGGTCTTCGGGCAGGCGCAGCAGGGCGGCTTCGAGGTCCGCGGCGGCCTTGAGCGTGGCGGCGGCGAGGTACTCCTGAAGGGCGGACGGGTCTTGCGATGGCGGCATGGCAGGTTCTCCCGGCAAGGTTGGGTTCACAACCAGATTGTACTCCGCCGGGGAGTCGGAGGCGGAAAACCCCTGTCGGCAACGCCGGGTGTGGATTTCGGTGTGCCTGGCGTGGATATCAGTGCTATATAGTATGTAGCACTTGACAGAAGTAGGGATTCGGAGTATTAACACATAACTTCGTGCATGCACAGCAGCAGCAATTATCCCTTTTGGCGGGCGTTACAGCGAGCGCGGCGATGCGCGCGCCCGGGCTACCCCCTTTCGTTTCAGACAAGGAGTCTTCGAACGATGACACTTCTCCCGACCGGCGCTAAGCGTGCCTTTACGCTGATCGAGCTTCTCGTGGTGATCGCCATCATCGCGATCCTGGCGGCGATCCTGTTCCCGGTCTTCGCCCAGGCCCGGGAGAAGGCGCGGCAGTCGGCGTGCCTTTCCAACCAGAAGCAGATCGGCACCGGCGTCATGATGTACGTCCAGGACCACGACGGTGTCTACCCGCCGCAGCTGGGTCTGGGGGCGACGACGCTGCGCTGGCCGAACACGGTGGACGCGTACATCAAGAACCGCGACGTATACGTGTGTCCCAACCGCACCGACATCCCCTGTCAGGGTTCGAGCCTGCAGAGCGGCTACTGCAGCTACGGCATGAACTACTGGGTGGACTCCGCGTACTACGCGGACGCGACCGACTCCGGGATCGCGCGCCCGGCGGAGACGATCTTCCTCGCGGAGACGGGCGGCCGTCAGAACCTGCCGACGAAGGGGTTCTACCTGGTGTATCCGTCGTACTACGGCTATACCTTCCGGACGAACTACCCGTACGGCTTCAACCTGACGACCACGGGCGACGCGCGGCTGACCGACCGGCACAACGGTGGGCAGAACCTGCTCTGGTGCGACGGGCACTCGAAGTGGATGATGACAAAGACGCTGGAAGAGGACAACGGCAACACGACCGCGAGCAAGTACTGGTGGGGCCGACAGTAGTCAGGAAAAGGGCGAGGCGAATGCGGACGAAGCAGCGGGCGGGGAGATCGACGACGGCGGCGGCGTTTCTGCCGCTGGCATTGATGACGCTGGCATCCGGGGGGGCGGCGACTACGGTCGCCGCCCTTCCGCGCGTCGCGACGGCGGCAGGCCCGCAGCAGCAAGTACGGGACGGACGGCGGACGCTGGCGCTGAACGATTTCGGCAGCGCGGCGGAGCGGGAGCGGTTCCAGTTGCGCGGGATACCGGCGGCGAACTTCGGCCCCGCGGACGCGAGTCCGTTTGCCAGCGGCGCTCCGGCGGCACGGCTGACCCTGGCGCGGTGGCGCGCGGGCATGGACGAGTGGCCCGCGCTGGTACTGCGGAACGCGAAGGGCCTGCCCGCGAACTGGGCGGGGTACGACGTCCTCGCCGTGGACGTCCGCAACGACTCGCACAGCGAGACGGTGGACCTGGCGCTCCACGTGCAGGACAGCGAGAGTTCGACGGCGGGCCGTCACTTCCTGATCGGGCCGGGAAAGACGCAGACGCTACGCTTCCCGCTGTCGGAGATGGACCGGGTCAACGTCGGCCGTGTCCGGGAGATCCACCTGTTCGGGACACGCCCGGGGGCGGACGTCACGGTCCGACTGGGCGGGCTGCGCCTGGAAGAGGCAGTGGACACCCGCCTGAAGACGGCGCGCGCGCGCCTCGGGGCGCTTCGCCGGGCGGCGCGCGGCTCGGGCGCAGAGGCAGTCGTCGCTACCGAGGAGCGCGCCGTGCAGGAGCTGGAGCGCCGCCTGACTGCCCTGGGGGCGAATCCGGCCGAGCAGGAGCGCAGCGCGATCCGCGCGGAGGTCGTAGCGCTGGAGGAGCGGGTGCGCCTGGCGACGCCGCGGGCGATCTCGGAGTCGCGGATGCGCCGCGACGCGGGCGGCAAGACGGCCACCGGCTACGTCGCCGGGTTCGCGACGAGCATGGAGAAGTTCTTCCCGAAGGACGTGCCGTTCCTGGCCCGGGTGGCGCGCGAGGGCCGGGTGACGCTGGCGGGGAACGAGACCGAGTCGGTGCAGGTGCTCGTCCTGGCGGACGGGAACCAGGAGCTGAAGGACGTCGCCGTGACGGTCGGCCCCCTGCGGGGGCGGGACGGAACTCCCTCCCCCGCCCTGACGGCGCAGGCCGCGCCGGTCGGGTTCGTGAAGACGAACAAGCCGCCGTACAAGGTGGCGTACGTCGGCTGGCACCCGGACCCGATACTGGACTTCTTGTCCCGCTTCGACGTGAAGGCGGGCGAGCTACAGCCGGTCTGGCTGCGGGTGACGGCCCCGGCAGGGACGCCCGCGGGCGAGTATACGGCGGAGGTGACGGTTCGGCCGGCGAACGGGCCGGAGACGCGCCTGCCGCTGCGGATAACGGTGTGGGGCTTCGACCTGCCGAAGGAGACGCATCTGCGGACCGCGCTGAGCTTCCGGGAGCCGATGCTGGACCAGGTTTACGGCGGGCCGGTGACCGAGGAGATGCGGCAGAGATATTACAGCTACCTGCTGAAGTACCGCCTGAACCCGGACAACATCTACCGCCGGGAGCCGCCGAAGGTGTCGGACCTGGAGCTGTGGGAGCGCCAGGGGATGAACGCCTTCAACCTGACCTACGCGATCCGGCCCGCGGACCTGAAGCCGAACGCGCCGTACCCGCCGGAGTTGAAGCGGGAGATTCTGGCACAGCTGGACGCGATCGTCCCGGAGCTGAAGCGCAAGGGACTGTACTCGAAGGCGTACCTGTACGGATTCGACGAGGTGAGCGAGGGGTCGTTCGCGGCGATGACGGACATCTTCACGACGGTGAAGGCGAAGTACCCGGACCTGCCGATCCTGACGACGGCGTACGACGCGACGTTCGGCGAGGCGACGGGGCTTTCGGCGGTGGACGCCTGGGTGCCGCTGACGCCGAAGTACGACCCGGCGCGGGTGCGGCGGGCGCGTGAGGAGCGCGGCAAGCAGGTCTGGTGGTACACGTGCATCGTGCCGAAGGCGCCCTACGCGAACTGGTTCATCGAGTACGACCTGATCGATTCGCGGAGCCTGATGGGGGTCCAGTCGGCGAAGTACAAGCCGGACGGCTTCCTGTACTACGCGGTGAACCGCTGGCCGCTGTCGAAGAAGCCGATCACGTCGGGGCCGTACACGGACTGGCCCGCGGCGAGCTTCGCAGCCGCGAACGGGGACGGCAGCTTCCTGTGCGCGGGTCCGGACGGCCCGCTGGCGACGGTGCGGATGGAGAACATCCGCGACGGGATCGAGGACTACGAGTACTTCTGGCTGCTGGAGCAGGAGGTCAAGCGCCTCAGGGCCGCCGGGGCGAGCGCGGCGGCGGTCCGGCGCGCGGAGCGGGCGCTGGAGGTGGGGCCGGACGTGGTGCGGAGCCTGTCCGAGTTCAGTAAGTCGCCGGAGGCGATCCTGGCGAAGCGCCGCGCGGTGGCGGAGGCGATCCTGGAGGCGCGTAAGGTCGCCCGGTAGCGGCCCTGTCGCGGAGCACACGGCTGCTGCTGTTGAAGCCCGCCTCCGCGGGCTGCTGGATTCGATGGGTTCTCCGGCGGACGGGGGCGGTAGAATGTAGGCAACGACGACGGGCCGAAACGGGGGACGACCGACGATGCCGCGATCTACGCGACGTGAGTTTCTGACGACGACGGGCGCGACCGCCGCGACACTGGCGACGGCGGGGCTGCCTCTGGCGGGAGAGGCGGCCGCGGCTGAGCAGGAAGCAGCGGCGGCAGCAAAGCCGCCGATCCCGCGGCGCAGGCTGGGCAGGACGGGGATGCAGGTCTCCGTGCTGGGGCTGGGGTGCGGGAGCCAGTTCCTGTCGCTCGGCTCGGACGAGGCGACGACGGCGATGGTCCACGCGGCGATGGACGGCGGCGTCAACTACTTCGACAGCGCGTGGAACTACGGCAACGGCAACAGCCTGCGGAAGCTGGGCCTGGCGCTGGAGAGCGACGGGCGGCGCAAGAAGGTGTACGTGACGTCGAAGTCGCAGCGGCGGGAGCGGGACGTGGCGCTGCGGGAGCTGGAGGGGTCGCTCAAGCACCTGAAGACCGACTACATCGATCTGTTCCAGATCCACCTGATCTCGCCGAACGAGGACCTGGAGGCCCTCCTGGGCAAGGACGGCGTCTACCAGATGCTGGTGAAGCAGAAGGAGCAGAAGGTGATCCGGCACATCGGGATCACCGGGCACCTGGCGGCGCGGAACATGAAGACGCTGGTGGAGCGGATGGAGCACCTGGACACGGTGCTGTGCCCGGTGAACCCGAAGAAGGACAGCCGCCACTACCTGCGGGCATACGACGACGCGAACCCGGACGGGCACTTCGAGGAGCTGCTGCTGCCGGCGGCGCGGGCGAAGAACCTGGGCATCATCGCGATGAAGGTGATGGCGCAGGGGGACATCGTCGGGACGGGGCCGGGCAAGGCGGACGCGGCGACGCTGTTCCGGTGGGCGGCGAGCGAGCCGGGCGTGGCGACGTGCATCATCGGCCCGGGTTCGATGGAGTACCTGCGGGATAACATCGCGACGGCGCAGAAGTTCACGCCGCTGCCGCAGGCGGACCGCGCCAAGCTGGTGGCGCACGTCAACCGCGTGCCGCACCAGTTCGCGTACGAGCGGGCGGACTACGCCGGGTCGTAGGGCAACCCTTTTCGGGAGCCGCATAGCGAAACCCCCTCTCCCGGGGCCGGGAGAGGGGGTTTCGCTATGCGGGCGCTCCGGCGGTAAGTCGGTAGACGAGGAGGCGGTAGGTCTTGTAGACGGCGAAGTTCGCGCCGCCGCGCTGGCCCGTCATGTACTTGGCGTCCGCCTGCGCCAGGGGCTTGCGGAAGGCCCAGAGGGCGATCCGGGAGAGGGTCGGGTAGCGCAGGGTAAGGTGGCGGAGGATGCGCTGGCGCGACGGCGCGACCACCTCGTTGACGAAGTCCGCGGTGAGGTCGAGGTTCGGGGTGATGCGGTCGGTTATCTCCTCCTCGGCGACGGCGCAGAGGGGGTGGGCGGCGACCTCCCGGCGGAACGACTTGAGCGAATGGCCGCCGCCGAAGGGGCCGCGGTCGGGCGTCTCGTTGCGGAAGTAGTCGCAGATGAGCAGGTGGCCGCCGGGGTGCAGAAGGCCGCAGGAGATGCGGATGGAGTCGCCGAGCGGGATGTACTGGAAGCTCTCGCTGAAGAGGATCAGGTCGTAGCGCTTGTCGGTGCGCAGCGCCTCGTAGGTCGATTCGTAGATGCACCCGGCGTCGTCGCCGAGGAGGGTGCGGACACGTTCCGTCTGGCTGATGCTGGGCGAGACGCAGTCCACGGCGTATCCGGAGTCGATCAGGCGTCGGGCGAGCGCGCCGGTGCCGGAGCCGACGTCGAGTATGGTGCGCACGCCCGCGGGCAGGTGGGCGACGAGATAGTCGGTGTAGTTTTCCTGCGCGCGGCGCAGATTCGCCAGATCGACCGGCAGGTCGGCGGGCCAGTAGCCGTAGTGCAGGTGATCGGTCTTGAACAGGTGGCGGGCCGCGATGTGGGCGAGGTCGAGACCGAGTTCGCGGGTGGACGTCACCCGGCGCGTCTCGACGGCGTTGTTTTTCTTCATGCGCCTCCAGGCGGCGGTAGCGAGCGTGAAAGACGAACGAGGGCCGCGAGGCGATTCCGCCTCGCGGCCCTCGTATCAGGGCGTTACTTCCGTAACAGCGCGCGCGCCGGGATTACCAGCGACCGCCGCCGCCGCCGCTGCGGCCACCACCGCCGCCGCTGCGACCACCGCCGCCGCCGTAACCGCCACCGCCGCCGCCACGCTCCTCGCGCGGGCGGGCCTCGTTGACGGTGAGGGGGCGGCCGTCGAGGTTGTAGCCGTTGAACTTGGCGATGGCCTCACGCGCCTGGGCGTCGTTGGGCATCTCGACGAAGCCGAAGCCCTTGCTCTGGCCGGAGTACTTGTCCTCGACGATGGTCGCCTCGGACACTTCGCCGACCTGGGCGAAGAGCTCGCGCAGGCCGTCGTTGCTGGTGCTGTAGGAGATACCTCCCACGTAAATTCTCATGACCGTCTCCTGGCTCCCCGGGAAATGATGTGCAGCACGCAAGCGGAGGAGAACAGGTCCAGGGGCGGGTTGGAACCGCGCACGCAAACTGCAAACCAGAACTTGGATACCGGCGGGAGGAGAGCCCGTCCCGCCTTAGGCACGGGACATTATACCACAATGCGGGAAAACGAACCGTCGCGACCGTTATTCGGTTGCGTTTTCGGACGGCGCGGCGGGCAGATTCGGCGGCAGGTGCTCGCCGACGAGGGCGAGGTTCTGGATGGCGGCGAGTCCCCACTGCGAGGCGGCGTTCGTGGACAGGCCGACGCCTTCGTCCACCGGGTTCAGGACGGCGGGGCCGACAATGCGACGGACGGCGAAATCGCGCCGGACGCCGAGGCCCGCCGCGCCGCCGAAGAACTCGCCCCAGGCGCGGCGGGCCAGCTCGGGGTCGTTCGCGCGCGCGGCGGCGTAGGCGGTGCACCGGGAGTGCCCCTCGCCGAGATTGAGGCCGCGGCGGGGCGCGGGCTGGCCGGTGAGGCGCTCCTTCTCGGCGGCGGGGGCGTTGTAGTAGCGGCAGTAGAGCAGCCAGGCGGCTTCGTACTCGGGGACGTCCAGAAGGTCGAGCAGTTCGGCGTTGACCTCGACCGCGCCGAAGACGACGTTCAGGTGCGAGAGGCTGATGGTGTCTCCCCTGCCGACGAAGTGGCCCGTTTCGGGGTCGTAGCCCGCGCCGCCCGCCAGCCAGCCGCGGGGCATCGCGCCGATGTCGCGCATGCCGCGCAGGAGGCGGTCGCGCCACTTCGGGTCGCCGGTGCGCTCCCACTCGGTCAGCCAGGCGGCGGCGAACGAGCACCAATCGGTGCCGAAGCTGGCGTAGGC
>DATLHN010000685.1:0-6059 GCA_035539875.1 Armatimonadaceae bacterium | reverse complement strand
GCGATGACCCTCCCGGGGTAACGGCTTTCCTTCTCCGGAGGGCGCGAATGAGTACGCCGGGTGGAGGACATCCCGTGACGCGAACTTACTTGCGCCCCTTTACCGACGAAGAACGCCGCCAGATCGAGGATAACATCGCGGCCGTCCACATACCGACCGGGCGTGCCGAACTGCTGCGCGCGGTGGCTCGCTCCGTGATCGGGCACGCGCTGCTCGGGCTCGCATTCGGCGCGTGCGCGCTGCCGTTCCTCCAGCGGCGGGTCACCTACACTATGGGCGTGGTATGCACCGTCCTTGGTACCTTCACCGCTTCGGGGGCGTTCCTCGGGTATCACGCCTACCGCAAGGAGCGGGCGTACCAGGAAGACGCCGCGCGGCGTACTGTCGAATACTGGCGGGAGCGTCTCGACCTGGGGCAGTACGAGGTGACCGAGGTTACGGCGAGCGAGGTCGCGGTGGTGCTACCCGCGGACGACGAAGCCCCGATGTTCTTCTTCTCCGTGGGCGACGGCGAGGTGGTGTGTCTTTCCGGCGACCATTTGCAGGATGACGGCGAGGACCTCGCGGTCCCGTGCGCCTTCAGTCTTCTGCGCTTCCCGGGTGTCGAGGGCATCGTCGAGGTGGTGGAGAGCGGCCCCCGGTTCGCGCCCACCCGTGTGCTGAGCCCGGACGCGTTCGACGACGGCTACTACCCCGAGGACGGCGAGGTGATCCCGGCCCGGCTGCAAACTCTGCGCGCCGACCTGAAGCGGCTCGCCGACGCCTGCTAAATCTCCAGCCCGCCTGTCTGAGACAGATTTGCCTTTGGGTAAACTTCCCGCGGCGCACGCTCCACGTCCGCTCGCCTGTCGCCACTGTTGGGGCGGGGTACGTGCGCTTCAGAAGGGAGAGGACCCGCATTGCCCGAAAGCAGTTCCCCTGCCTCCGCGCCGGAGGAGGGTGAGGCATACCACTCCGTTGAGGAGATTGATTTCGAAGCCATCACCGGTGAACGCGAGTACTTCGCGTCACCGGACGCCTGGGAGGACCAGGTGCTTTATTTCCTGCTCGTGGACCGCTTCAGCGACGGCAGCGAGACCAACTACCGGGGCAACAACGGGAAGACGGTCCGCAGTGGCGGCCCGACCGGTAGGTACGGCCACGGCGACTTTCACAGCGCGGTAAAGACGGAGAAGGGTGCGCGGGCGTGGGCCGAGGCCGGAGACCACTGGGTCGGAGGCAACCTCAAGGGGCTGGCCACCAAACTCGGCTACCTCAAGAGGCTCGGGGTAACCGCCATCTGGCTCAGTCCGCTCCTCAAGCAGCCCCCCTGGGCCGTCCACGACTACCACGGATACGGCACCCAGGACTTCCTCCGCGTCGATCCGCGCTTCGGTACCGGTGCTGAGCTGCGCGAGTTCGTACGCCAGGCCCACGAATTCGGCATCTACGTCATCCTGGACATCATCTGCAACCACGCGGGCGACGTCTTCGAGTACGACCCGGACCGCTATGAAGAGTCCGGACCGGACGGCAACAAGTTCATGGACCCGCGCTGGGACGGCGAGGAATACGCCGTCAAAGGGTGGCGCGACGGTTACGGCGCGCCCAACCTGCCCTTCGAGACGCTGGACCTGAAGAAGTACCCCTATGGCTACCCCGATTGCGCGGTCTGGCCGCGCGAGCTTCAGACGCCCGGGGCGTTCCACCGCAAGGGCTACATGTGCGACTGGGACAACTTCCCGGAGTTCGTGGACGCCGACTTCTTCGGCCTGAAGGACTTCGACCTCGGCTGGGGGGACGAGTCCGATTTCCACCCGTCGCCGACGCTCGACGCTCTGGTCAGGATCTATCAATACTGGATCGCCTACGCCGACATCGACGGCTACCGGGTCGATACGGTCAAGCATATGGGGGTCGGCGCGGTAAACTACTTCGCCGGGAAGGTGAAGGAGTTCGCGGCGAACCTGGGAAAGCGCAATTTCTACCTGATCGGCGAGATCGCGGGCGGGCGCGGGAGCGCCCACAACACGCTCCAGCGCACCACGCTCGACGCCGCTCTGGGCCTGGACGAGATCCCGGAGATCATCCGCGACGTCGTCACCGGGCGGCAAAGCCCCGAGGAGTACTTCCGCCTCTTCCACAACACCCGACGGGAGGGCGAGGCGGCGGACGACCCGACGTGGTGGAAGAGCCACGTGGTCACCTTCTTCGACGACCACGACCAGGTGGGCCGTCGGGTCAAGGGGCGGTTTGCCTCCGAGTTCCGCGAGGACATGGTGGCCGCGGAGCGCGCCGTCCTGCGTGGACTCGCCCTGGACCTGATGACTCTGGGCATCCCCTGCATCTACTACGGCACCGAGCAGGGGTTCAACGGCCACGCGTTCGACGAGTACGGCGGTAACCGCTACATTCGTGAGGCAATGTTCGGAGGTGGTTTCGGGGCGTTCGGCAGCAAGGGGAAGCACTTCTTCAACGAGGCGTCGCATCTGTACGTCGAGATCCAAAAGCTGCTTACGCTGAAGCGGGACAACCCGGCGCTGCGCCGCGGGCGGCAGTTCCTGCGTCCCGTCTCCGAACTCGGCGACGCGTTCTACACGCCGGAAGTCGTAGGCGATCCGTACAGCGGGGTCATCGCCTGGACGCGCCTGCTGGACATCGACGAGTTCGTGATCGCGATCAACACGGACAACGAGAACGCGAAGTCCGTGTGGGTCACCCTGGACTCTTCGCGGAACGGTCCCGGCGGCGACCCACTGACCTGCGTCTACTCCACGGACCCGGAGCAGATCGGCACGCAGACCAGCGGCGGCCCGGAAGAGCGCAACGGCAGCGCCGTCTGCATCACCGTCCCGGTCGGGGGTGTCGCCATCTTCCGGTAAGTCCCTGCGTCCCGTCGGGCGGGCGTCGGCCCGGCGGGACGGCAGGAGTTCCAACCGGGCGCGGCGAACATCGTGCCATCCAACTTACCCCGACGCAGAGGAGTAACCGATGGCGGAATTTCCGGATGCCGCGCCGGCCGGCCACGCGCCCGATCACCACGAAACCCTTGCCGAACACCTGACTCATGAACAGCAGGAGCGACTCCTGCACACCGTCATGTCCCGGCAGGCCGCGCTCAGCCTGCGCGTCTCCGCGGTATTCCTGCTGCTTCTCCTCGGACTGCCTCTCGCGAACTGGCTCGCCCCCGGCGCGATGAACGCCCTCGCCCCCGGCGGCTTCACGTGGACCTGGCTCCTCGCAGGCATCCTCGTGTACCCGATCACGACGCTCCTGTCGGCCTACTTCGTGCGTACGTCCGACCGCATCGAAGCGGAACTGGTCGCGCAGGGGCGCGGCATCCTTCACGGGGACGGGGAGAGCGCGGCCCGATGAACTTATTCGACCTGATCCCCGTTCTCTTCGTCATCGCGATGACCGCGGCGACCATCGGCCTCGGCATCCAGGCGACCCGCGCCAGCAAGACCGCCTCCGACTTCTTCGTCGCCGGACGCAGCGTCAGCGTCTTCTGGAACGCCTCCGCCATCTCCGGCGAGTACCTTTCCGCGGCGTCGTTCATGGGCGTCGCCGGTCTCATCATGAAGCACGGGTACGACGCGCTCTGGTACCCGGTGGGCTACGCGGTCGGCTACCTGTTCCTCCTGCTGTTCATTGCGGGACCGCTGCGCCGGTTCGGGGCGTACACGATCCCGGACTTCGCGGAGGGGCGCTTCGACTCGCCGACCTTCCGCAAGGTCGCCGTCCTGTTCGTCCTCTGCATCGGATTCTTCTACACGATGCCGCAGATGCGCGGCGCGGGCCTGACGATGCAGACGCTGCTCGGCTGGCCGTACTGGGCGGGCATCGCCGTGGTCGGCGCGGTCATCACCTTCAACGTCGCGCTCGGCGGCATGAAGGGCATTACGCTCGTCCAGGCGTTCCAGTACTGGGCCAAGGCGTTCGCGATCTCTCTCCCGGTCTTCATCCTCCTCGCCATCTTCGGCGGCTACGGCGGCAAGGTCGGGCAGAACGCCGCGGACCCGGGCGAGGCCCCGAAGTTCACGCAGGAGCGGACGCTGAAGTTCGCCGGGAAGGACAAGGCCCCCGCGAACGCGCTGGCGTTCTCCACGCTCGGGGAGACGGTGGTGCGGTTCCCGTCGGGTGCGAACATCGACAAGATCACTACCGCTCGTAAGCCGCAGCTGGGCGAGGACCCGATCGTCTTCGACGGCGGCGCGGCCAACCCGGACCTGTTCCGGGCGCAGCCGGTCGTGGTCACGCGGAACGGCCAGCCCGTACGGGTCTACGGCGATTACGTGGTTACCGCGCCGAAGATCGAGTTCGCCGCGCCGACCGAGGTGACTTTCGAGGCGGGCGCGTACGTGCCCAACTCGCAGACGAACGGGAAGTGGGTGCAGCCCTACGGGACACTGACCAGCAAGCACGGCTACCCGATCCTGTACACCTACTCGCTTATCATCGCGCTGGTCTGCGGGACGGCGGGACTGCCGCACATCCTGGTCCGCTTCTACACCAACCCGGACGGGCGCGCGGCCAAGCGGACGACGCTCTGGGTCATGGTACTGCTCGGCGTCTTCTACGTCTTCACGCCGGTCTGGGGGGCGCTGGGCCGCGCGGACCTGCCGATGCTCTACGCCAACAACAAGACCGACGCCGTCGTGATCGCGCTCCCGCAGGCGCTCCAGAACAAGCTGCTGGGGCAGATCCTCGTCGGCATCACCAGCGCGGGCGCGTTCGCGGCGTTCATGAGCACGTTCTCGGGGCTCCTGGTGAGCATGAGCGGCGCGCTGGCGCATGACGTCTACGGCAAGATCCTGAAGCCGACGGCCAGCCAGAAGGAGCGGCTCGCGGCGTTCAAGATCGCCGCGGTTATCATTGGGGTCATCTCCATCGGCCTCGGGCTTCTGGTGGAGACGTTCGACATTACGCTGCTGGTCGGCTGGGCGTTCGCGATCGCGGCGGCGTCGTACTTCCCTCTGCTGCTCCTCGGGGCGTGGTGGCGGGGACTGACCAAGTACGGCGCGGCAGCGGGGATGCTGCTCGGCGGCACGCTCTCGCTCGCGGCGATCGTGACCTCGATGCTGCTCGACACGAAGGTGCTGACGTTCGCGGTGTCGCCGATCGCGAAGTCCCTGATGGAGCAGCCCGCCATATGGGGGGTTCCCCTGAGCATCGCGCTGATGGTCGGCATCTCTCTGGCGACCCGGCGTCACGTCCCCGGCGACGTCACCCTGAAGATGCTGCGCCTCCACGCGCCCGAGGAGATCGGTCTCCAGAAGGACTACGTGGACTGATAGGGGGCAGCGCGCGCAGGCGGCGGGGGAGCACGCCCCGCCGCCGCCTGCGCTGCATCAGAGGGACATACGGTCCTTGAAGAACGCGAGCGTATCCTGGATGTGGCGGTCCCAGTAGTCCCAGGTGTGCGCACCGGGGAACTCCGCGTACTCGTGGGCGAAGCCTATTCTCGTCAGGTGGGCGTCGAACTCGCGGTTGGACGCGATCAACTGGTCGTCCACGCCGCAGTCGATCCGGACGGCCGGGCGTTGCTCCGGTTCGAGCTTTCCCGCGAGCGCGAATAGGTCCGAGGGGCCGCCGACCGGGTCCGGACCGAGGATGCGCTGGAACTCCGGCGAGTAGGGCTTGCCGTCCCGGGGCGAAAGCGGGCCGTGGCCGAAGGCGAGCGCGCCGGAGTGGCTGGATGCGGCGCAGAACCGGTCGGGGTGGGCGAGGGCGAACTTCAACGCCCCGTACCCGCCCATCGAGAGTCCCGCCACGCAGCGCCCTTCCCGTTCCCGTCGCGTCGGAAACGTCCGGTCGATCCGATCCACCAGTTCCGTGGCCAGGGCCTTTTCGTAGGCGAAACCCTCGTGCGCGTCGGTATAAAACCCCCGCCCGCCGTCGGGCATCACGACGATCAGGGGCCGCTCGGCGACGTACCGCTCGATACTCGTGCGTCGCTGCCAGATCGTGTAGTCGTCGGAGAGTCCGTGCAGCAGGTACAGCGTCGCGTACGGGGCTTTTCCGGTCTCCGGGAGGATCACGTACGCGCCGGTCTGCTTCTGGAGCGCCGCGCTGGAGTA
>DATLHN010000684.1:0-6293 GCA_035539875.1 Armatimonadaceae bacterium | reverse complement strand
CCCGAGGCCCTCGCTGGCCCGCGCGACACGCTCGGCGTCCTGGAAGTGCGTGGTCGCCTCGACGATCGCCGCCGCGCGCTGCGCCGGGTTGTCGGACTTGAAGATGCCCGAGCCGACGAAGACGGCCTCGGCCCCGAGCTGCATGACGAGCGAGGCGTCGGCCGGCGTCGCGATGCCGCCGGCACAGAACAACGGGACGGGGAGCTTGCCGTCGTGGGCGACGCCGCGGACGAGGTCGAGCGGCGCCTGGTGCTCCTTCGCGGCGGTGGCGAGCTCCATGTCGTCGAGCGACTGCAGCCAGCGGATCGTGCCACGGATCTCGCGCAGGTGGCGCACGGCCTCGACGATGTCGCCGGTGCCGGCCTCGCCCTTGGAGCGGATCATGGCCGCGCCCTCGCCGATGCGCCGCAGCGCCTCGCCGAGGTTCGTCGCCCCGCACACGAACGGGACCTTGAAGGCCCACTTGTCGATGTGGTTCGCCTCGTCGGCCGGCGTCAGGACCTCGGACTCGTCGATGTAGTCGACCTCGAGCGCCTCGAGCACCTGCGCCTCGGCGAAGTGGCCGATGCGCGCCTTCGCCATGACGGGGATCGTCACGGCCTGCTGGATTCCGCGGATCATCTCCGGATCGGACATGCGGGCGACGCCGCCGTCGCGGCGGATGTCGGACGGCACGCGCTCCAGCGCCATGACCGCGGCGGCCCCGGCGTCCTCGGCGATCTTCGCCTGCTCGGCGTCGACGACGTCCATGATGACGCCGCCTTTGAGCATCTCGGCCAATCCGACCTTGTTGCGCCACGTCGCCGTCTCGGTGGCGTTCCCACCGTCAGCGACCGTCGCCGCGCCGTTCTTTCCGTTCAGACCGTTCTCAGCCATCGTAAAATCCGTATTCCCGTTCTAAAATCGCTCTCACAAGCTATTCAACCGGCCTCAAATTGTATCGCAGCCTACGCCCTCCTTCAACGGTACAATCGGATCGGGAGGCATCACCCCTACGCGGACCAGGACGAGAGCGGCATCGACCTGTCCGCCCTGCGCCGTATATTGCGCCTCACGCCGTCCAGCGGCTCACCCGGCTTCAGTAGGCCGTCGATTCGATGCAGGAGTTGAAGCGTGAATGAGTGACGCTTACGCGCAGTTTTGCTCCCATATCATCGCGGATGCGGAGGCGCGACTTGGCCGGTCGCTAACCGAGCGAGAGCGCGACGCGGTCGTCAGTGGGGCGCATGGGTCCCTCATGTGGCTCGAAGTAGTCTCCCGCGACCTGTCCGCCGCGACCACTCCGGAACAGATCGAAGCGGCGCTGACGGAACTCGTCGCCTGGGCGGAAAGCTGGCCCCCGCCCGATCGCGCGTGAGTGCCTGCGGTGCGCAGGACAGGAATGGTAAGCCGTGGCGGCGAACGTGAGCACAGTGCAGGAGTAGATCACATGAAGCGCGGTGCGCGGGTCTGGAAGTGGTTCAACGTCGGGATGATCGCCGGTACGGCGGTGCTGTTCGCCGCAAGCACGATTTCGGCACGCTCGGTCGCCCGCATTTCGTCCTTCCAAGTACGCGCCGATGTACTATCACTCGCCTTCTCGGGAGACGAATCGCAGATCGCCGTCGCCCTGCATGAGCGACTTGACGTCGCCGTCCCTCCTGGTGCCCGCCCGCGTCGAAGTGGTGCGGTCTCTATCGCCTCGATACGCGGCGACGAGGTCGCACGTTTTTCAACGTCCGACCTGGCGTGGAACCCCGTGTTCTCCGGGAACGGACAGGCGATCGTGGCTTCCAACATTAAACGCACCACGGTCCTGACGCTGGACGGCACACCCGGGCGAGAGCTTCCCGGACTTCATTTGACAGCGCGGTCGGAAAACGGCCGATTCATTGCGGGAATCGGCGAGGATTCCTTCCGGATGCTCGATCTGGCGACGGGGAACGTTCGCGACCTCGGTCCCCGGTCCCTGTCAAAGGCGCAGTTTACGCCCAACGGCAAGCAGCTCATGGCGATCGACTCTATCTCCCGGAAACTGCGCATATGGGACGTAGAGTCCGGCCAGCCCGTCGATCTCCCCAACCCACTTAAAGCAACGCAGTTTAGTGCAGCAACGATATCAACGGATGGTCACGTTGTGGGGGCCGTTTACGGTCACGGATCGTTGAACATCTTCGTCGCGGCTACAGGCGCACCGGCCCGTGTTACCGTCCCCGGACGGATCGGCCTCGAACGCGTTGACCGACTGCGCTTTCTCGACACAGGAAGGTTCCTCTTCGCCGAAGGGAGAGTTATGTCTCCTAACGGTCCGCGACCTGGCCATCAGGTGTGGGACCTTTCCGGCATGGGACGAAACTGGCTATTCACCGGGGACCGGCGGCTTGAAGCGGTCTCATCGAACGGACTTTGTGCATTGCGCGAATCCGTCACCGGAGCGCGATGGAGCCAGTTCCTCAATCTCCATCGGTCACGAACTCCACGCTCCCTGATCCAGACAACACTGCTCGACTTAAGAACGGGGCGGGAGTGGGTGCTCCGGGACAGCGGTGGCTTTTCCCGCAGTATTACCTTCTCTCCATCCGGTTCGTTACTGGCGGTCGGGGCCACCGTTCCGCCGCAGTTACTGGAGAGGGACGGATTCTCACGCTTCGTGGATGTAGGCTGTGAAGTCGCTATCTACCGCCTACCCCGGCGTTGACCCCGCCTATTCGGCGCGCTATACTGAGGTCCGACGACTCTCCCCAAGGACTTTCCGAGACACATGACCACCACCGCGACCGCCGCGGGGCCGCGCGCGACCCTCTCGCAGCGCGCCCTCAACTGCGCTCCCTCGCCCACCCTCGCCATAACTGCCAAAGCCAATCAGATGAAGGCCGAGGGCATCGACGTGATCGCCTTCGGCGCGGGCGAACCGGACTTCGACACGCCCGACCACATCAAGCAGGCCGCCGTGGACGCCCTCGCGAAGGGCTTCACCAAGTACACCCCGTCGGCGGGCATCCCCGCGCTCAAGAAGGCGATCTGCGAGAAGTTCGCGCGGGACAACGGCCTGGAGTACGCCCCGAACAACGTCATCGTCTCCTGCGGCGGCAAGCACTCGCTTTACAACGTCTTCCAGGCGATCTGCGAGGAGGGCGACGAGGTCATCATCCCCGCCCCCTACTGGGTCTCCTACCCTGAGCAGGCGAAGCTGGCAGACGCGACCCCGGTCATCCTGAACACCTCGGACGCGTCTGGGTTCGCACCGACGGTCGAGCAGATCAAGGCCGCCATCACCCCGCGCACCAAGGTCTTCGTTCTGAACTCGCCGTCGAACCCGACCGGCGCGATGTGGCCTGAGGCGACCATCCGCGCGCTCGCGGAGATGGCGGTCGAGAACGACTTCTTCGTCATCTCCGACGAGATCTACGAGAAGATCGTGTACGACGGGAACAAGCCGCTGTCCATCGCGACCCTCGGCGCGGAGATCAAGAAGAAGACGATCACCGTCAACGGCGTGTCCAAGACGTACTCGATGACCGGGTGGCGCATCGGCTACGCCGCGGCGGAGGCGGAGATCGTCGCCGCCATGGGCCGCCTGCAGGACGCCGTCACCAGCAACCCGACCTCCATCGCCCAATACGCCGCGCTCGCGGCGATCACCGGGCCGCAGGAGTTCCTGAACGACTGGGTCGCCGAGTTCGACCGGCGACGGCAGGTCATCGTGGCGGGCCTGAACGAGATACCCGGAATCACCTGCCGGAAGCCGGACGGCGCGTTCTACGTATTCCCGAACATCTCCGGTCTGATCGGCAAGCGCACGCCCGGCGGAAAGGCCATCGGCAACAGCGACGAGTTCGCGGACTACCTGCTCGCGGACGCCCAGGTCGCCGTCGTGCCCGGTTCCGGGTTCGGCGCGCCCGAGTACGCGCGCCTCTCCTACGCCACTTCGATGCAGGCGATCGAGCGCGGCCTGGAGCGTATCGCCAAGGCCGTCGCGGCCCTGTCCTGAGCATGACGCCCGGGGAGTCCGAGATTATCGCGTTCGCCCGACGCTGGGGCTTCGCGCCGGACTCCCCCGCCCTGCGCGCCGCGCTCACCCACCGCTCCGCCGCGGCCTCGCCCGCCGAGAGCAACGAGCGGCTGGAGTTCCTGGGGGACGCCTTGCTCTCCGCGTTCGTCGCCCGCTTCCTCCTCGACGCCCTTCCCCCCGACACCCGCGAGGGCGTCCTCTCCCGCGCCCGGACCGAGCTCGTGCGCCGGGAGACGCTCGCCCGGGCTGCGCGTGCCCTGGGCGTCGCGGGCCTCCTCATAGTCGGCTCCGGCGAGCGGAAGGCGAACCGCCACGAGAACGACTCCTTGCTCGCGGATGCCTACGAGGCGCTCGTCGCCGCCGTCTACCGTGAGCGGGGGGGCGACGCGACGGACGCGTTTCTCCGGGAAACGCTCGCGGACGCGCTCACGGCGGTCGCCGCCGCGCCGCCCGCCCCGGACCCCAAGACCGACCTCCAGATGCGACTCCAGGCGAGCGGGCGCGGGCTGCCTGCCTACCGCATCATAGAGGCCACGGGGAACGAACAATCGCCGGTCTTCACCGCCGAGGTCCTGACCGCCGACGGCACCTCCCTCGGCACCGGCACGGGCGCGAGCAAGCGGGCGGCGCAGACGGATGCGGCCCGCGCCGCGCTGGCGAATCTTCCGCCGGAGCCATTGCCCGAACGCGGCAACCCGGGGTAAAATCCAGGTGCTCCACGACCCAGACACCGCGGAGCGTTCAGGTCTATATTTGTAATAGAACCCGAACGCCGCCGGACCCATGCACCCGGCGGCCCGCCATCCTTTCGCGGCGCCATCATTCATCGCACTCCTTCGCGCCCTCGCGGGAAGCCCGCCGCCATCCTTTAGCGGCGGGCTTTCGCGTTCGATAGGGAATCAGCCAGCACCAGCACAAGGGGGAGAGCCATGACGGCCACCACTACGCCGGGCGATGACGCCTCCGCAGCCGTTCCGATCCGCGACCTGAAGCGTCGCTACAAGCTGAACCTCGCCGAGGGCCGCGCGCTACCGCCCTTCGACCAGACCATACCGCTGCCGCTCTCCACCGGGAACCCCCTCTACGACGCCTGCCTGACCGAGAAGCTGGCCGCCTCGACGACGATGAGCGAGGCGGAACACCTGAACCGGGTGTGGAACCTCGTGCGCGGGGCCACGCGGCCGGAGATGAGCGCCCTGCGCGGCGCGGCGCGCGGCCTGCTCAACGACGCGAAGCTGCTGCTCGCCCTCAAAGCGTGGCAGGACGGCGACGAGGCGCTCACCCGCTCGTTCCTGCGCGCACTCCCCTGGCACTGGCGGCTCGCCTTCCCGATCGCGGTGATCAAGCCCGCCTCGCACCTCTTCACCGGGTGGAAGCGGAACCTGCGGTTCCGCCTGATCGAGGACCCGCGCTTCGGCGCGCTGCACGAGTTGTACCGCGAGCTGCTCGCGCAGGCCCCGGGCGTCGCGCTGCTCAAATACCGCCGGGTGGTCCACGAGGCCACCGCGCTGCTCCACTACCGCTTCGAAGGCGAGCGCGAGCGCGGCATCCACGACTGGTGCTACGCCAGCGGCGACATGGCCGCGCTGGTGAAGGAGATCGAACCCATTGGCGCGTACGTCCGGGCGCGCCAGGGATTGCGCCTCGGCGGCCCGACGTCGTTCCTGACGACCCTCGAAGGCGAACAGATCGACATCCCCCTGACCTCGTTCGTGGGACTGCTGGGCAGCAGCGGCCTGTCCCTGACCGAGAAGTCGCCGCACGCCGACGGGCTGAGGGCGTACGCGGTCCGCTGCGCGACGCCGCTTGAGTCGCTCCTGCGGCTCGCCGAATGGAGCCCCTGGCTTACGAAGGACCACGTCGAACGGGTGTCGGAGAAGGTTAAGTCGGGCATCCTCGAAACCGGACTCGACATTCCCTTCTTCAAGGTGACGAAGGCGTTCCTCGCCGCGCCGCGGAAGGTCAAGCGCCTGGCACTGGAGCCGCTCTACCTCCCGCTGCTCGCGCACTTCGGCGCGCAGGCGGCTGCGCTGCTGCCGCCGCCCGGTCCGCTGACGTTCGTCCAGCCCGCCAACCGCATCAACGTCACCAGCTTCGTGCTGTACGCGGCGCTGGCGAGCGCGATGCCGACGCGTTTCGTGCTCCTAAGGGCGAAGGGGACGCGCGAGGTCGCCCCCATCCCTCTGGAGCGGGTCGGCGCGCACCTCGCCGACGACCCGCACGAGATGGAGCAGTGGCTTCTCAACGAGTTCGGCGGCCTCGCGACCCAGTGGAACTACGTCTACGACTGGAAGGCGGTCGG
>DATLHN010000683.1:0-4337 GCA_035539875.1 Armatimonadaceae bacterium | reverse complement strand
GGGCCGGGGCGGACGCTCTCCGGGTTCGCGCGGCTCTCCACGACCAGGCAGCAGCCGGGGTCGAGCGCCTCGTACGTCCGGCAGTAGACTTCGCAGGCCGCCGGGCCGCACGCGAAGACGGCCGCCTTGCCGCCTGCCTGGTACCAGTGGTTCGTCGAGAGGTGGATGAGGGTTGCCACCTCGCCCCACTCGTCGGGGCGCATCGGGCGTACGATCAGATCGTCCTGCATACGCCCTCCTTCTACGGCGCCGCGCGTTTTCCCTGAACCGCCGCGACAGCAAACGAATATTTGCTATAATAACCCCGTGACGAATCTCATCACGGAGATCGAGGTGCGCTCCGTCCTTACCGGGCAGGGGCGCGGTCCCGGCGGCATACCGGCGGGCTTCACCATCAACCCGTACCGCGGCTGTACCTTCGCCTGCCAGTATTGTTACGCGTCGAAGTTCGTCTACGATGACCCGGTGAAGAAGGCGGACTGGGGGCACTGGGTGGAGGTCAAGAAGAACGCGGTGGACGCGCTGCGGCGGGAGAGCCACAAGCTGCAGGGGCAGTCCGTGTTCGTCGGATCGGCGACGGATCCGTACCAGCCGGTGGAGCTGCGGACGGGGCTGACGCGCGCGCTGCTGGAAGTAATCCTGATGGCCTTCCCCGAGAGCGTACACATCCAGACGCGCTCGCCGCACGTCGTGCGCGACATCGACCTGTTCCTGAGGTTCGGGGACTCACTGACGGTGGGCGTCTCCGTCCCCACGGACAGCGACGTGGTGCGCAAGGTCTTCGAGCCGCGCGCGCCGTCCATCCCCCGCCGTCTGAAAGCCGCCCGCGCGCTCAAGGACGCGGGCGTTCGGGTGACGGCCAGTGTCGCGCCGCTGCTGCCCTGCACTCCTGCCCGGATGGCGCGCCTCTTCGCGCCCTGCTTCACCGGGGCCTGGGTCGGCACCCTCCAGTTCTACGAGAAGGAGGACGCGCTGCGCGCGCTCTACGCGGAGCATGGCTGGGAGAAGTACCTGCGCCCCGAGCACAAGGAGAAGGTGAAAGCCGCGCTGCGCGCGGTCTTTCCCGCGGAAACGTGAACAGATATTTTTACCGGCCGTCCTTTCGTTCACGTTTCGATTACGGTAGGCGGATAGACTCCTCATGACACCGGCGCAGTTAAGAAGGCCGGGTCGGACCAACGTCAAGGAGATCATATGCACGCTTCCACCGCCGTCCGGCGCGGCCTGTCCGCGCTCGCCGCCGCCGCCACCGTCTTCGGCGCTTCCGCCGCCACCCTCACCGCCGTGGCCGCCCGCCCCGCGCTTGCCTGCGACACCTGCGACTCCGCGTTCGAGCCGGGCACCTACACCGGCGAGGCGAAGCGCGTCGGCAACGGAGTCGCCTACTCCTGGGTCACGCTCGGCGAAAACGGGAAGCCGGTCTCGATCGGCGTCACCCTTACCGAGACGGCCCTGCAGGGGCTTCCCGAGACGCTCCCCGACGGCATCCCCTCGCACGGGTACATGCTCATGCTCCCGAAGGAGGCGGCCAAGACCGCGTTCGATCACGTGGGCGTGGACTGGAACCCCAAGGGCCACGACCCGCTCGGGATATACGACCGCCCCCACTTCGACCTGCACTTCTACCAGATCAGCGCCGCCGAGCGGATGAAGATCACCGCGGTCGGCGACGACGCGGCGAAGTGCGAGAAGCCGGTCCCGGCGTCCTTCGCGCCACAGGGCTACGTGATGGCCCCGAAGACGGCGGTCCCGATGATGGGCAGCCACTGGGTCGACCCGAAGTCGCCGGAGCTGAACGGCCAGCCGTTCACGAAGACGTTCCTCTACGGCTCCTACGACGGCAAGATGGCGTTCTACGAGCCGATGATCACGAACGAGTACCTGGCGAAGAAGGAGAGCCACAGCGAGGAGATCAAGCAGCCAGCGTCCTACCAGAAGAGCGGGTTCTACCCGACCCGCTACACCATCCGGTTCGACGCCGCGCGCCGCGAGTACACCGTCGCGCTGGAGGGCATGACCTGGCGCGAGGGCACCGACGCCGAGGCGAAGGCGGCCGTCGCGGCGGCCCGCAAGCCGCGCGCCGCGACCCCGCTCGCCTTCGGGAAGCCCCTGCCGCGCCGCAGGGCCGCGGCGGCAGCCGTCGCCGTCCGCCGGTAGCGCGCGAATCGCGCGGACGCGACGAAAGGGCGGCCCGGAGGGGGGATACTCCGGGCCGCCCTCGTTCGTTCCGGGGCCTACCCCGGCCGGGTCATCGCCTCGGGACGGACGAGGCGGTCGAACTCGTCGCCGCTGAGGAATCCGAGCTTCACGGCCGCCTCGCGCAGGCTCGTCTCCTCCTCGTAGGCGGCGTGCGCCACCTTCGCCGCCCGGTCGTAGCCGATGTGCGGGCTGAGCGCGGTCACGAGCATCAGCGACTCGCGCACGTAGCGGTCGATGCGCTCCCGATTCAGCGTGATGCCCTCGACCAGGTAGTCCACGAACCCCGCGCAAGCGTCCGCGATCAGCGTGACGCTGTGCAGGACGTTGTGGATCATCACCGGCTTGAAGACGTTCAGCTCGAAGTTGCCCTGCGACCCGGCGAACGCCACGGCGGCGTGATTCCCGTGCACCTGTACCGCGACCATCGTCATCGCCTCGCACTGGGTCGGGTTCACCTTGCCGGGCATGATCGAGGAGCCAGGCTCGTTCTCCGGGATGCGCAGCTCGCCCAGTCCGCAGCGCGGCCCGGACGCAAGCCAGCGGATGTCGTTCGCGATCTTCATCAGCGATCCGGCGAGCGTCTGGAGCGCGCCGCTGGCGAAGACCAGCTCGTCGTGCGCGCTGAGCGCGGCGAACTTGTCCGGGTGCGACCGGAACGGCAGGCCCGTGAGTTCGGAGATCGTCGCCGCGGTGCGCCCGGCGAACTCCGGGTGGGCGTTCAGGCCGGTCCCCACCGCCGTCCCGCCGATGGCGAGGTCGTAGAGCCCGTCCACGGCCTGCTCCAGCCGCTCGACGTTGCGGTCGAGCAGGCTGGCCCAGCCTCCCATCTCCTGCCCCACCGTCAGCGGCGTGGCGTCCTGGAGGTGGGTGCGCCCGATCTTCACCACGTCCGCGAACTCCTCCGCCTTCGCCGCGATCGCGTCGCGGACGCGCCCGACCGCGGGGATCAGGTCGTTCTCGAAACGGGTCGCCGCGGCGATGTGCATCGCGGTCGGGAAGGCGTCGTTCGAGGACTGGGAGTAGTTCACGTGATCGTTCGGGTGGATCGGCGACTTGCCGCCGCGCCCCTCGCCCGCCTGCTCGTTCGCGTAGCCCGCGATGACCTCGTTGACGTTCATGTTCGTCTGGGTGCCGCTGCCGGTCTGCCAGACGCGCAGGGGGAACTGATCGTCCAGCTTCCCGGCGATCACCGCGTCCGCGGCCTCCACGATCCGGTCCGCCTTGTCGGCGGGCAACAGTCCGAGGTCGCGGTTCACCAGGGCGGCGGCCTTCTTGAGCACCCCGAACGCCCGGATGAGATCGGTCGGCATCCGGTCGTCGCCGATCGCGAAGTAGCGGAGCGACCGCTGCGTCTGCGCCCCCCAGTACGCCTCCGCGGGCACCTCTATCGGTCCCATGCTGTCCGTCTCGGTCCGCGTCCCCGACTTCTCCGTCGCCATTGCTGCCGCTCTCCTTCCTGCCGATTCCTACCGTTAGCGTACCCCTACGCCCTGATTGTTGACCGATTGAAGCGCGCCTGCCCGCCTGCAGTCTTCACGGTTATGAATTTCCGTCCGGCAATTTGTCTTCTCGGCGGTCTGCTTCTCGTGGGAGGTCGTTTCCTGTCGCGGGCCGACACGTCGCCCGGGGCGCGACGCTACGCCTATGCGGAGCTGCGGGCGCTTCCGGGGCATGGGTATGTGGAGGCGCATGCCATTAACGACGCCGGTGAGGTGGTCGGCACAACGTGCAGCAACTACCCGGGCGGGTGCCGCGCCGCCTCGTGGCGCGGCGTCACCCCGACCGCTCTGAAGGGGGTGCCCGGCGCCGCCGGAACGGTGGCGACCGACATCAACGCCTCGGGCGCGATCGCGGGGCGGTACCTGGTGAGCCACCCGAAGTCCCCGTGGCAGATGACTCCCATGCCCCTCTTCTGGCCGGGGGGCAGACGGGGCGCGCCCGTGCGCCTGCCGCTGCCCGCCGGGGCGAACGCGGGGGAGGCTCTCGCCCTCAACGACGGGGGGGCTGGTGGCGGGCTACGCCTCCCGGACGGAGCCGATCGAGGGCAACGCGCCGTTGCGGCAGGTTGTCTCCGCACGCGCGGTGTTCTGGCGGGGCGGGCGGGCGGTCCCCCTGGACGCGCCCAGCTTCGGGTATGT
>DATLHN010000682.1:0-9049 GCA_035539875.1 Armatimonadaceae bacterium | reverse complement strand
CGCGCGTGCTCGGCCAGCGCGCGGGCGAACTCGGTCAGGTCGCCGCCCTTGTGTATGCCGCCGACGATGGCGACGAGCGGCGTCTCGACGGCGGACACGGAGGCGACGAGCGCCGCCGGGTTCGTGCACATCGAGTTGTTGATGTAGCGCACGCCACCGACCTCTTCCACAAACTCCATGCGGTGCGCGACACCCTTGAAGGCCCGCACCGCCACGGCGATGGTCCCGTGTCCGACCCCGAGTGCGCTCGTCATCGCGACCGCCGCCATCACGTTCGCGAGGTTGTGCCGTCCGGGGAGTGGAAGCGGCCCTATCGGCACACTTATCGCGGGAGCAGTTCCCGTGGCGGATAGAGTCAGGGTCCCGCGGCTGAGCACGTACGTGCCGCCGGGCACGCGGACGGATCCATCCCCCACAGCATTCACCGAGAATACGCGCCGCTGGGCGCTCCCTACGCCCTCGCTGTAGCGAATCACGTTTTCGTCGTCGGCGTTGAGAACGGCGAAGTCGTCTTCCCGCTGCGCGCGGAAGATGCTGGCCTTGGCGCGGGCGTACTCGTCAAAGTCCTTATGCCGGTCCATGTGGTCGCTGGCGATGTTCAGCCAGGCAGCGACCTTCGGGCGGAACCGCTCCACCCACTCCAGCTGGAACGACGAAATCTCCGCGACGATTACTCCGGCAGCCGGGGCCTCCACCGCCGCCTGGATGAGCGGGAGACGCTTGCCCTCGTCCTCGGCGATGTTTCCCGCCACCCACGTCTTCAGGCCCGCCTCGCGGCAGATCGCGCCGACCAGCGCCGTGGTCGTCGTCTTGCCGTTCGTGCCGGTGATGGCGAGGATCGGCGCTTTCGCGAGGCGGTACGCCACCTCGATCTCGCCCAGTACCGGCACGCCGCGCCGGACCGCCTCCGCGATCGGCGGGGCGTAGCGCGGGACGCCGGGGCTTGGCACCACGAGGTCGGTAGCGACCCAGTCCGGCTCCGGCACCCCGAGCGCGAGCGCAGCGCCGAGCTCGCGCACTTCGGCGACGCGCGCCGGGTCCAGCGCGGATTCGGGCTTCGCGTCGTAAACGGTGACCGTCGCGCCCTGGTCGCGGAGTACGCGCGCTGTGGCGAGCCCCGTCGCCGCCAGTCCGATGACGGCGACGCGCTTGCCCGCGAACTCCCGCTTGCTCACGGACGCGCTCCTATTGCCGCTGTCGCGGGCACGAGGTAGGGCGCGAGCGCGACACCGAGCGCGGCAAAGGCGAGGGCGGCGACGTAGAACCGCGCGACGACCCGCGTCTCCGGCCAGCCCAGTTCCTCGAAGTGGTGGTGCAGCGGCGCGCGCCGGAAGACCCGGTTCGCCTTCGCAAACTCGATGCCGTGCTTGATGCGCCGGTACTTGAAGACGTAGCGCTGGATCATCATGGACGCGATCTCGGCGATGTAGACGAAGCCGACGACGAGCAGCAGCAGTTCCTGCTTGGCGGCCATCGCCGCCGCCGCCAGCCCCATTCCGAGCGCGAGCGACCCGGTGTCGCCCATGAACACCTTCGCCGGGTGCGCGTTGAACCAGAGGAACCCGGCCAGCGCCCCGGCGACCGCGACATAGAAGATGCCGACCTCCGGGCGCAGCACCGACACCGTCGCCGCCAGCGCAAGGGACGCGATCAGGGTCGTCCCGCTGGCCAGCCCGTCGAGGCCGTCGGTGAAGTTGACGGCGTTCCCGAAGAAGCAGAGGTACAGGATGCCCAGACCGTAGTACCAGATGCCCAGGTCGTACACGCGCCCGCCGAGGGTCAGCGCGGTCGTCACTCCCGGCTGTTCGGTCATGCCGAGGTAGGCGACGAACAGCCCGGCGACGAGCAGCTGCAGTCCGAGCTTCGCCCGCTCGGACAGCCCGGCCTTGTTCAGCTTCTTCCGCGCCTTGCCCAGGTCGTCCGCCAGTCCGACAAGGCACGCCGCCAGGAACACTCCCGCCACCGCAGCCAGTCTCCACCCCTCTCCCGGACCTGAAGGAGGGGACGCCGAGCGAAGCGCGGGGGCGAGGGCCGCGACCGCCGTCCCCGCAAGCGCGGACGCGAGAATGAGCAGGCCGCCCATGGTCGGGGTGCCGTGCTTGATCTTGTGCGCCTCGGGGGCGTCCTCGCTGATCGGCTGGCGTGCCTTAGCCGCCGCCAGCGCGGCAATGACCCTGCCTCCGAGCAACAGCGCGACCGCCAGAGCGATAAGGAACGGAACGGCGAGTGCGGAAAACGTCACGCCTTGCCCCCGCCGTCGCCGCTACCGCCGCCGTTCGCGGCCGGAGACTCCGGATGCGGCGGCAGGTCGTCGATCTCCAGCGGCGCGCGCTGGTACGGGTTGGTCTCCGCGCCCGCTGCCTCTCCCCCTCGTTCGCTTGCGAAAGAGGGGGCCGGGGGGTGAGAGTCCGCAGGCGGCGGTGCCGCAGCGGCAGGGGCGTGTGCCTCTCCCGCCTCGCCCCCGAGCGCCACGACGATCTTCTCCATCGCCATCGCGCGGGACCCCTTGACCAGCACTACGTCGCCCGGCTGGACGATGAGAGGGACGACCTTCACGGCCTCGTCCGTCGTCTCGAACTGGTGGATCTTGTCCGTGTTGAATCCCTCGACGATCGCGCCCGCCGCGATGCGCCGGGTCTTCTCCCCCACCAGGATGAGCATGTCGGGCTTCGCCAGGCGCGCGGCGGCGCGCCCGACGAGCGCGTGGCCGTCGTCGGTGTACGCGCCCAGCTCTTTCATCTCGCCCAATATCGCGATCCGCTTGCCGTTCGGCTTCCCCAGCGGCGTGTCGCGCAGGGCGTGCAGCGCGCCGACCATCGAGTCCGGCGCGGCATTGTAGGCGTCGGAGAGGATGGTTATGCCCTTCGCACTGGCCAGCGGCTCCAGCCTCATCGCGGGCGGCTGCCAGCGCAGCAGCGCCTTCGCGACCGAGGCGAGCGGTATTCCCAGTCGCCCCCCGACCGCGACCGCGAACAGGGCGTTGAGAACGTTGAACTCGCCGGGCGAGTTCACGAAGCACTTCTGCTGCGCGCCCCACGGCGAGGTGACGGTGAAGCGGTAGCCGTTCTGTTGCCGCTCCACCTCCGTGGCCGTCACGTCCGCGGCGGCGTTCACGCCTACCGTTATCGTCTCCCCCGAGAAGCGCGCGCGCAGGAAGTCCGCGAACTCGTCGGTGGCCGGGAAGATGGCGACGCCATCAGTCGGCAGCGTCTCCAGAAGTTCCGCCTTGGCGCGCGCGATGTTCTCGCGCGAGCCGAGCAGTTCGACGTGCGACGCGCCGATGCCGGTGACGACCCCGACTGTGGGCGCGGCGATCTCGCACAGCCGCCGTATCTGCCCCTCCCCGCGCATGCCCATCTCCACCACGAGCGCAGTGTGGTGGTCGGTCAGGCCGAAGACGGTCTGCGGGACGCCGATCTCGTTGTTGTGGTTCGCCTCGGACTTGTGGACCGCGAACGCCGCCTCCAGGACGGTGGCGATCATCTCCTTGGTGGTCGTCTTGCCGATGCTGCCGGTGACGCCGACGACCGGGCCGCGGAAGGCGTCGCGCACGTACCGGGCGACGTCGCCGAGCGCGTGCGTCGTGTCGGGCACGATGACGTGGGGCAGTTTCGCCTCGTCGAGGGTAAGCGACCGCTCCACGAGAAACGCCGCGGCCCCCTTTTCGCGCGCCTGCGCCAGATAGTCGTGCGCGTCGTGCGACTCGCCGCGCAGCGCGACGAAGAGCGCGCCGGATTGGAGCGTGCGGGTGTCGGTGGAGACGGAGGTGACAGCCTCGTCGCCGGAGGCCCCCGGAGCACCCTCCGGGCCGTCCACAAGCGCGCCGCCCGTCACTTCCACGACCTCGTCGAGCGTTATGCTGCCCCGGAGCATCGGCGAATCTCCTCTCCCGCAACGGCGACGTCGTCGAACGGATACGTCTGGTCGCCGACAATCTGGTAGGTCTCGTGTCCCTTGCCCGCGATCACCACAGTGTCGCCGGGACGCGCGAGGGAGACGGCGAGCCCGATGGCCTTGCGACGGTCGCTCTCGCGACGTACTTCCGCGCCCGCCCCCTGCATCCCGGTCAGGATTCCGTCGATGATGGCTTCGGGTTCTTCCCGGCGCGGGTTGTCCGACGTTACCACGGCCACGTCCGCCAGTTCCATGGCCAGGCGGCCCATCTTCGGCCGCTTCGTGCGGTCCCGGTTCCCGCCGCAGCCGAAGACGACGACCAGTCGTCCCGGCGTCAGCGGACGCGCGGACCTCAGGACGTTCTCGATGCCGTCGGGAGTGTGGGCGTAGTCCACGAGGACGGCGTACGGCTGTCCCGCCTGCACGGGCTGGAACCGTCCGGGCACCGGCGGGCACTGCGCCAGTCCCCGCGCGACCGTCTCCAGCGGGAGTCCGCGCGCCACGCCGTAGCCGATCGCCGCGAGCGCATTGGCGACGTTGAATGTCCCACCGAACCCGAGGCGGACGGGCACGCTGCCGGACGGCGTCTTAACGGTGAAGGCGATGCTGTCCACCGCGAGCCGGACGTCCTGCGGGATTATGTCCGCGCCGGCGGCGTCGCCCGACGGCGAGTAGAGAACGACGCGCTCGGCGCGCGTGACGTCGCGGTAGCGGCGCCCCGCCGGGTCGTCGGCGTTCAGCACGGCGACGAAACGCTTGCCCGCCGCCCGCGCGGCGTCCGCGTAGTCCGTAAAGAGGATGGCCTTGGCGTCCCGGTACGCCTCCATCGTCCCGTGGAAATCCAGGTGATCCTGGGTCAGGTTGGTGAAGACGCCGACGTCGAAGGCGCAGCCGTCCGTCCGTCCCAGCGCGAGCGCGTGCGACGCGACCTCGATGGCGGCGCTCTTCGCGCCCGCGGCGAGCATGCGCGCGAAGAGCGCCTGCAGGTCGGGGGATTCCGGCGTCGTCCGCTCGCCCGGGAGCTCCTGCCCCGCGACCGTCGCGCCGAGCGTCCCGACGTAGCCGGTGACGTCGCCCGCCGCGCGCGCGATGGCGTCGATCATCAGGGCCGTGGTGGTCTTGCCGTTCGTGCCGGTGACGCCCGCCAGGTACAGGGAGCGGGTGGGCTCGCCCCAGAAAGCGCTCGCGAGGAGCGGCATGGCGCGGCGCACGTCAGGAACGATCAGACGGGGAGCGGAGAGGTCGGCAAAATTCGCGGCGCGATCCGCCTGCACCGCTACGGCCGCGGCCCCGGCCTGCACGGCGGCGGCGACAAAATCGTGGCCGTCGAACTTCTCTCCGGGGACGGCGAGGAAGAGGGTCCCGGGCGCGACCTGTCGCGAGTCGTAGGTGACGCCGGTGACGGCGGTCGCGGCATCCCCGACGAGGGTCGCCCCCGCGACAGCGTCCGCCAATTCGCCGAGACTTCGCACCACGTCATCCACCGTCCGCATCGCTTGCGCACCTGCCTGCCAGAGACTACAACACAGTATCACGGCCGATTCGGGGCCGCAAAAGATTACGGCCCGCATTTGTCTGCATCGCCGCTGCCGCGGTCAGTCCGCGAAGCTGCGCACGCTCCCGCGCCGACCCGCCTTCTTCCCGACGGTCTCCGGTCGGTCGCGCGGCACCCGCCGCAGGAGCAGCGACTTCTCCGCGATCTCCTTGAAGACCGGTCCGGCGACCACGCCACCGTAGTAGCCGCCCTTCGGCGCGGTGACGGCGACGAGGATGACGAGTTCCGGGTCCTTCGCCGGCGCCATGCCCACGAACGAGGCGACATACTTGCCGGTGTAGCCTCCCTTGCCCGCGATCTGCGCCGTCCCGGTCTTGCCGCCTGCCGTGTAGCCGTCGAGTTGCGCGAGTTTGCCCGTGCCGTCGTCCACGACCGACTGGAGCATCCGGCGCATGTCCCGTGCGACCTGCGCCGAGACGACCTGCTTCCCGTCCACCACGGGGTCGGGCCGCAGCGCGCCGGTCTCGGGATCACGCGTGCCCCGGATGATTCGCGGCGCGCGGTAAAGGCCGTCGTTGGCGATGGCGCTGTAGGCCGAGGCGAGCTGGAGCGGCGTGACCGAGATCCCCTGGCCGAAGGCGATGTTGGAGAGCTGAATGTCCGACCACTCCCCCGGCGGAGCGAGGATGCCGCGGCTCTCGCCGGGCAGGCCGACGTTCGTCTTGTCGCCGAAGCCGAACTGCCGCTCGTATTCGTATAGCTTCTGCTTGCCGAGCTTGAACGCGCAGTCCGCCGTGGCGATGTTGCACGAGTTGCGGATGACGTCCAGCAGCGTCTCGTTGCCGTGGACGTCGCCGTGCGCGCAGTGGATCGTGCGCCGCCCGATCTGCTTCCTGCCGGTGCAGTAGAAGGTCGAATCGGCCGTGTAGAGCCCCTCCTGCATCGCCGCCGCGACCGTCATGACCTTGAGCGTCGAGCCCGGCTCGAACGGCACCGAGACCGCCTGATTGACGCGCGCCGCGACGGGGGCTTCGCCCCGGCGGTTGACGTTGTAGGTGGGGCAGTTCGCGAGCGCCAGCACGTCGCCGGTCTTCGGGTCGAGGACGATGGCCGTGGCCGACTCCGCCTTCGACGACGCGAAGGCTTTGCGCAGGGCGCCTTCCGCGACGTGCTGTATGCGCGCGTCCAGCGTCAGCACGACGTCGCGGCCCGGTTCCACCTCCCGGTCCATGGCGACCGTGCCCGGGACGGGCTGTCCGGTCCTGTCGATCTCGGCGGCGAGCACGCCGTCCTCCCCCGCGAGCGGCTCGTTCAGAATCCGCTCCAGTCCGGCCAGGCCGTCGCCGTCGCGTCCGGTGAAGCCGACGACGTGCGACGCCAGGTCGCCGTTGATCGCGCGGCGGCGACTGGCCGGAAGAATTCCCACGCCGGGAAGGTCCGCCGCCTCGATCTTGCGGGCGACTTCCACCGGGACGACGCGCGCTACGTCCGCCGTGTAGAACCGCCCCTTCTCCGTCCGCCCCTGCGCGAGTCGCTTGGATACGATCCCCTCGACGTCCACGTCCGGCAGAAGCGCCTTCAGCTCCTGGATCGTGCGCGCCCGGCGGTCCTCGAAGCCGTCCCCATCGGACGTCTCCACGGCCCACATGTTCGGATCGACCACGATCGTCGCGGCGGGCTCGTTCTGCACGAGGAGGACGCCCGAGCGGTCGAGGATGGACCCGCGCGGCGCGTCGTAGCGGATCTCACGCCAGCGCAGGTGCTTCGCCTCTTCCGCGAATTCCGCGTGGCGGTGGACCTGGAGATAGTACAGACGCGCCGCAAGACCGCCGTAGAGCAGGGCGATTATCGCGCAGGCGGCGAGCGCGCGGCCCGGCAGTGAGACCGGGTTCTCCTGCACGCGGCGTCGGCGGGCGGACGCACTCCACGGGGCGGCGGCGGCGGAAGTCCACGCGGAGCCACGCGCAGCGACGCGCCGCGCCAGTGGTTCCGCCGTCGGAGTCGCGCGCCGCCGATTGTCGATGCTCTTTCGGCCCGCGCGCGGACGCGCGCCGCCGCGCACCGCATGCCGGGTGGTGCCAAGTGTCGCCATCGGTGCGGCCCTACTCGCCCCGCGCCGCGGGTGCGGCGGCAGCGGCGGCGTCGGTGGTGATGGGGGTAGCAGGAGATTCGCCCGCGGGCGCTTCCTGAAGAAGGAGGTGCTGCGCCTCGGGAGGCGCGGGCACCAGTCCGAGCACGCGGGCGCGCTCCAGGATGACGTTCGGCTGGGTCAGCATCGCGACTTTCGCGTTGAGGAGACGCTGCTCCCGCTCGACCTCGCGCATCTGCTCCTTCATTTTGGAGAGCGCATGCCGGTCCGCATTCACGCCCGCGTAGGCGCTGACGTACAGGCAGAGCAGCGTCACCAGGAATGAGGCGATCAGAAGCGCGAACAGCATCGGGCTGCGTTCACGGATCTCGCGGGCGTGGCGGACCACGCGCGGACCACGGTGCGCCATCGAGCGGCGCACGATGGGCCTGCCCCCCGCGGGCGCTATAGCGATGTTGCCCGGTGAAAGGACGGCGGCCCGCGGCGACGCGGGCGGCGGCGGCGTCGGTGACGTGGAGGGAGAGGCCGCTGCTACTCCCCCTTCGCGGCGTCGCCCGACAGTCGGTGTTCGGTCGGCGATCATGCTCAAAACCGCAATCCTCTGCTCTCTGTGCCGTCGCGTCCCCAAACGCCCGGCAAGACTTTTCTCTACCCCGTACTACTTAGCGCCTGTCCCCACTACCGTTGCTGCCGCGCTGGCCCTTACGGGCGGCGCTCCGCGATGCGCATCCGGGCGGAGCGGGCGCGCGGGTTGCTGCGCACCTCGTCCGGCGTTGGCCCCAGAGGCTTCTTCGTTATGACCGTCAATATCGGCGCGGGCGGCGGAGTCGGGTCCGGAAGGTCCGATTCGACGCGCTTGCCCGAAAGCTCCGCGAACGTATTCTTGACGATACGGTCTTCCAGCGAGTGGTAGGAGATCACCACCAGCCGCCCCCCGGGAGCGAGTGCCGCTGCCGCGTCCCGCAGCGCCGTCGCCAGCACCTCCAGCTCGCGGTTGACCGCGATGCGAAGCGCCTGGAACGTCTTCGTCGCCGGGTGGATCTCCCCGGGACGCGTCCGGAACGGCATCGCCCCGCGAATCGCGTCCACCAGGTCCTCGGTCGTCTCCAGCGGCTTAACGCGCCGCCGCGCGACGATCTCCGCCGCGATGCGCCGGCTGCGCGTCTCCTCGCCGTACTCGTATAAAATCCGCGCTATCTCGGCCTCGGGCAGCCGATTCAGGAGCTGCGCAGCCGTCTCGGTGGCGCCTTCCGGGTCCATCCGCATGTCGAGCGGCCCGGAATAACGGAACGCGAACCCGCGCCGGGCGGTGTCCAGCTGGTGCGACGACACGCCGAGGTCCATGAGGACTCCGTCCACGTCGGAGAGCCCCTCGGCATCCAGGACCGCGCGTATCTGGGCGAAGTTCGCCCGCCGCAGGCGCACCGTGACCTCCGGAATCCCGGCAAGGGCAGCGCCCGCCGCTTCCAGCGCCTCCGGGTCCTGGTCGATCCCGACCAGGACGCCGCCGGGCGCGACCGCCGCGGCGAGAACCTGCGCATGCCCTCCCCCCCCCAGGGTCGCGTCCACCA